>CBHEUU010000077.1:0-11230 GCA_965990355.1 uncultured Chitinophagaceae bacterium | reverse complement strand
GGCGGGCAGCTTGAACTGCAAAGAAAAGGTCGGATTCGTATAAAACAAAGTCTTTTTGGTATAAGGATAATGTAAAACAAAAAAATAAGCTTGTGAGCCAGTAGGCTTTACCTCCTTAAGATTGTTATATGAAAAAAAATACTTTGCAACAACAGGGAAATACGCTGGGAAAAACCAAACTGGCATTTATTCTTATCACTTCACTTTTCTTTCTCTGGGGCTTTGCCCATAACCTGGATCCAATACTGATCCCACATTTAAAAAGATCATTTACTCTCAGTACAACACAATCAACATTGGTCGATTCTGCAGTATTCATTGCTTATTTTCTGATGGCATTACCCGCTGGTTACATCATGAAGCAGTATGGATATAAAACAGGAATTATAACCGGCCTGCTGTTTTTCGCCACCGGTGCATTCCTTTTTATTCCTGCCGCTAATCAGCAATCGTACGATTTTTTCCTGGTGGCGTTGTTCGTGATCGCATGCGGATTGACGATACTTGAAACGGCAGCCAATCCTTATGCCACTGCGCTTGGGCCAGTGCAAACGAGTACTTTCAGGTTAAACCTCGCGCAGTCGTTTAATGGACTTGCTGCAGCATTAGCTCCCGTCATTGGCGCAAGAGTGATCTTAACCAAGGGTTACCCGGATGCAGAGCTTGCAGCAATGGAACAACCTGCCAGAGAGTTGGCACTTGCAACGGAAGCATCTTCCGTTAAAACACCTTATTTCATATTGGGCGCTGTGCTGGTTGTAATTGCTGTGATCTTTGCCCTGACTAAATTACCTGATATCCGCCGCGGCGGACAGCAGCAGGGTAAAAGCAGTAATATCCTGCAGGCTTTTCGCCACAGGCATTTAACCTGGGCTGTTATTGCACAATTTTTTTATGTTGGTGCGCAGGTGTCCATTTTCAGCCTGTTTATCTTATATGCCACACAAGCAGCTGAAATTACTGAAGTGCATGCCGCAGATCTTTTAGGCGGTTGTGGTATTGCCTTTCTGATAGGAAGATTTTTAGGGACCTTTTTAATGAAATTTATTGCTCCCACGCGGTTGCTTACGGTATATGCCATCTGTAGCGCATTGTTATGCTTTGTGGCCATCTTTATGCAGGGAATGATCACCGTGTATGCGATCATGCTGATCTGTTTTTTTATGTCGATCATGTTTCCCACCATCTTCGCTTTGGGAATAAAAGATTTGGATGGAGATACGGAATATGGCAGCAGTTTGATCATAATGTCGATCGTTGGCGGTGCTGTATTACCCAGGATGTTTGGCTCTATCAGTGATGCTACCGGGGATATACGTTCCGGTTACCTGGTTCCACTCATATGTTTTTTAGTAGTAGGCTATTTCGGATGGAAGGGAGCCAGGGTTAACAGCGGACTTGGAGTTGAAGAGTCGCCACAATTGAAAGCCATAGCTTAAATTAAATAGAGATAATGATGCAATCTCATCAGGAAAATAAAGCACAGGAAATTAATCTGCCGCCGGTGATCTTTGGCACAAGCGGCCTGGGCAACTTATTCGTTCCCTTGCCGGAAGAGACGAAGTTTGGCATCGTAAGTGAGTGCGTCAGGCTTTCTCCTGCACCGGTTGTTTTTGATTCCGCTGGCAAGTATGGAGCTGGCCTGGCGCTGGAAGTATTGGGGTCATGTTTACGAAAACTAAAAGTTACCCCTGACCAGGTGGTAATAAGTAACAAACTGGGATGGTTACGTACACCGTTGACATCACCAGAACCAACATTTGAACCAGGTGTTTGGAAAGATCTGCAATATGATGCTGTTCAAAAAATAAGTTATGATGGCATCCTGGAATGTTTTGAGCAGGGAAATGAATTGCTGAATGGATATATACCGCAGATGGTTTCCGTACATGATCCTGATGAATACCTTGCAACAGCCACCGATACAAGGCACGCGGATGCACTTTATGAAGATATACTGGATGCTTACACTGCCTTGCATGAATTAAGAAGGCAAGGGATAGTAAAAGCCATAGGTGTAGGAGCGAAGAACTGGCAGGTTGTTCAGCGTATTGCTGCTGATGTGCAGTTAGACTGGGTGATGATAGCCAATAGCATGACCATTAAACAGCATCCCCGGGCGCTTGTATCGTTTATTGCAGACTTGAGAGCTAAAGGAATACAGGTAATCAACAGTGCGGTATTTCATTCTGGTTTTTTAACCGGCAGCGATTATTATGATTACAAAAAAGTGAGTGAGGAAACCCACCCTGAGTTATATGAATGGCGCAAGCGGTTTTATGAAACGTGCAAAGAGTTTGGCGTAAAGCCGGCTGAAGCTGCGGTGCAATTTGCTTTGCATGTACCGGGGGTGACAGGTATTGCACTGAATACAACAGATGAAAAGAGGGTGAGCCAGAACCTGGCGCTTGCCCATGTGTCAATTCCAGCTGCGTTTTGGCAGGCGATGGAATCAAGAGTATTGGTACGCGCGCCATTCATGAAAGAGTTAAGATTTACGTGAACTTTGCCGGATGATAATTTCGCTTTTTATAATTTCCTTTTTGATAAGTTCCTGTTTGTTGGCCGGTTTATCCTGATAATTTTTTTTGTCTGCATTCCGGTTCCTCAGGATTTTATCAAAGTACACACCGGCTGCTATGCGTCCGAGATCCTTGCTTTTCTGATCAATTGAAGACAGTGAGGGTCTGATAAGTTCAGTGAACACTTCATTAGCGAACCCAAAGATCCCAACATCTTCCGGAATGCGGATATTCAGCGATTCAGCAACTTGTAATATACCTAACGACTGATGGTCAGAAACAGTAAAGAATGCATCGGGAGGATTTTCACTGGTCAGCAGTTTCATGGCTACACTGGTCGCTTTTTCCCGGGAAAGTACATCGTTGGCGATAAATTGGGGAGGGATGTCCAAACCTGCTTCATTTATGGCTTTTAGGTAACCGGCTTTTCTTTTTTCATAGATGATGAGGTGCTCAGGCCCTCCGATAAAGGCAATTCTTTTGTAGCCCTGGGAGATCAGGTTATTGACCACGTTGTAGGATACTTCTTCGTTGTCGTTAAAAACCTTGTAGCTATCGATGTCCTCGATATATCTGTCAAACTGGATCAGCTCGATATTGCTTTTAGTGATCATTTGCAGGTAATCGGCGTTCCGGGTCTCTGCTGAAATTGAAATTAAAATACAGTCAACGTTCTGGTGAATGAGTGTGTCGATTGCAAGGCATTCCTGTTTGAAGGACTCGTGCGACTGGCAAATAATCAACCCATGATTATGTGCGAAGCAAACTTCTTCAATGCCGGCAATGGCTTCCGAGAAAAAACTTTGATCAATATGAGGAACTATTACACCAATAATTTTAGACGATCCCTGCCGGAGATTGACCGCGCGGGAGTTTTGTTTATAGTTTAATTCAGTTGCTTTTTGACCAATGGACTGTTTGATTTTTTCACTGATGGAAGGGTGGTTGTTGAGCGCCTTGGAAACATAGGAAGGCGAAACTCCAAGCACTTTTGCCAGATCGTATATGGTTACCCGTTTGTTGCTCATTACAGCTAATGAAAAGCGTTTGGTTCAAACTTACAAAATTGAAGATGCCTTTTAGTATATGCATCTTGGTGGCCAGCCCGGCAGGTGAAGAAGCATCGTATTTTGAGTAAAACAATTTAATCGATTGCAATTTATTGAATTATATGAGTTTTACAAGTATTTAATAGGGAAATCGTAAGAACCTGCCTTGCAGAAATTTTTTTTCAATCGATTGAAAAAAACATATATTTGAAATCGATTGCAAAAAACAACGTGTTTCTGTTTCAAGAAATCAACATCGTTAAACCAATAAAAAGCTTATGAAACGCTTGCCTAAAACCCGGGAAAAACAAATTTCCCGTTCCAGTCGATCTCTTCCCTGGACAGTTCCTCACTTTCTTCTCTTTCTGTCCTTTAATCTTTTTTCGGTTTTAATTTTTGCTCAGCAGAAAATTACTGGTAAAGTAACTGCTGAAAAAACACCCGTTGCTGGTGCTACCGTCACGGTAAAGAATACGACTTCTGTGACACAGACCAATGAAAAAGGTGAATTCTCCATTGAAGCGCCTGGCGACGCTGTGCTGGTAATCACGTCTGTTGGGTTTGAGACCCAGGAAATCAGCGTGAATAACCGTACCAATCTATCCGTGGAAATGCAGACCAATATCAAAGCGATGGAAGATGTTGTAGTCGTTGGCTATGGAACGCAAAAGAAAGCCACCTTAACGGGATCGGTTTCACAGGTCTCAGGCCGTGAGATCGCGAAAAGCCCATCACCAAATGTAAGCAGCTCCCTGGCAGGAAGACTTCCGGGACTGACCGTCAACCAGCGTAGTGGCTTGCCTGGCAATGATGATCCAAGCATTCTGATCAGGGGTTTTGGTACAATGAATGACAATTCGCCGCTTATCATCGTGGATGGTGTACAACGCAGTTTGTTCAGCAGGCTGAACCCGCAGGACATTTAAAGTATTTCAGTGCTGAAAGATGCATCTGCTGCGAGCTATGGTAACCGCGGTGCTAACGGAGTTATTCTGATCACTACCAAGCAGGGCGCAAGAGGAAAGACCAGCTTTGATGTATCGTACAACTATGCATTTCAAAGACCCACGAAGGTCCCCAAAATGCTGGATGCTGCCACTTTCGCTGAGGTATATAATGAAGGAAACTACTACAGAAATGTAAGTCCCACCAATCCGAATCCAACACCGTTCTATTCAGCAGACGATATTCAAAAATTCCGGAACGGTTCCGATCCCATTACGCATCCGAATACTGACTGGGTTAAAGAAGTGTATAAGTCATATTCTTCCCAGCAAAACCTGAATGTTCAGGCAAGCGGTGGTACTGCCAATGTGCGTTACCTGTTTTCTTTCGGTGCGATCTCGCAGGATGGCAACCTGAAAAATAATCCTACAGAATATAGCCAGTACAATCTGCGGACAAAAATTGATGTGGATATTACAAAGGATCTTACACTAGGTGCAAATATTTATGCCATCTTTAATAACAGAACTTATTCATCCGAAGGTATAGATGGCACCGGTGTTGTGTTTGTCAACGTCCTGCAAGCTAATCCAACAGTAGTTGCCCGTTACCCTAATGGTCTGATCGGACCGGGAAGATTGGGTCAAAACCCGCTCTTGCTTGATCAGCGTGGTTTTGATAAAATTGAAGACCGCCCTCTTTATTCAACGTTCACAGCCAGCTATAAAATTCCCGTCATCAAGGGATTGAAGCTGGACGCCTCATTCAACTATGATATCAGCAATTGGTTTGAAAAACGGTTCAACACTCCCTACTATTTCTATGAGTACAATGTGAACACACAAACATACGACCGGAAAAAAGCTGATGGTGTGGCAGTGGCTGAACTTTGGAATACCTATAACAGGTGGACAACGATGATGTACAATTTCAGATTGTCCTATGACCGGACTTTTGAAAACCATCATATCGCAGCTATGATCGGCACTGAAAAGCAAAAAAACAATAG
This sequence comes from uncultured Chitinophagaceae bacterium, assembly GCA_965990355.1. Taxonomy (GTDB): domain Bacteria; phylum Bacteroidota; class Bacteroidia; order Chitinophagales; family Chitinophagaceae; genus Terrimonas_A. The sequence goes on along the minus strand of CBHEUU010000077.1, from coordinate 5,705 downwards.
CAGGAATCTTAGCGCTTACCGAAGAAATTTCATCAGCAATACCATTCCGGAAATCAATTTCGGAGGAACAGCTACCGGAGAGTTCTCCAATGGCGGTGGATCGGGGGCGAGCGCCTACGACAATTATTTTGGCCGGATCAATTATGATTTTTCTGCCAAATACCTGCTTGAGCTTTTGTTTCGCTATGATGGTTCTCAAATATTTCCTAAAGGAAACAGATATGCTTTCTTCCCCGGTGTTTCGGCGGGATGGCGCTTATCTGAAGAAAGTTTTATAAAAGATAAATTCTCTTTTATAAACCAATTGAAGCTGCGCGCTTCTTATGGACAGCTCGGAAATGACAGGGTAGCTCCATTTCAATACCTGCAGTTCTTTAATTACAATTCCAACGCTTATGTATTTGGCACCAATACGATTCCTGGTATCAATGCTGCGACCATGCCGAATCCTAATATCACCTGGGAAAGAGCGATCAAGACGGACCTTGGCCTGGATGCAACTCTTTGGAACGGATTACTCGGAGTGGAGTTCACTTATTGGTTCCAAAAAAGATCAAATATTTTATGGCAACGAAACTTATCCATCAGCAATGTTTTTGGCTTTTCAGGAATCCCCAATCAGAACTTTGGAAAAATGAAAGGTCAGGGCTATGAGCTCACCCTCAGTCACCGGAGCAGGGCAGGACAGTTAACATATGATATCCGAGCCAATCTCAGCTATGCAAAAAGTAAGATCCTGGATATAGATGAAACTCCACATACTTATGCCTACCAGGATGCTACCGGCCGTCCTTTTGGGTCAAGGCTTCTTTATAAATCAGATGGCATCTTCAACACACAGGAGGAACTTGATAAATATCCGCATAACAGTCAAAACAAAGTTGGTGATATTAAAATTGTGGATGTGAACGGAGATGGCATGATCAACAACGATGATCAGATCCGTATAAATGAGACGAATACACCTCAATATGTTTTTGGACTTAACACTAATCTTCAGTATGGAAACTTTGATCTGACGCTGTTCTTTCAGGGGCAGGCAAAGGTAAACAACTTTGACGGCTCATTCGGTTCATTAGGCGCTTCAGATTTCACCAATGCAGCGGTTCAGAGATCGAAGGACCGGTGGACCCCGGATAATCCGAATGGAACTATGCCAAGATCGGATGCATGGTCGTATGGCGCTACGGATTTCTTTTTATTCGATGCCAGTTTTGTTCGCCTCAAAACAATTGAATTCGGTTATACTTTACCGGAGAAAGTGCTTACAAAGACCCGTCTTTTTAAAGGGGTACGGGTATATGCGAGCGGCTTCAATTTGTTGACCTGGGCCAAAGAAATCAAATGGGCCGACCCTGAACTCAACGAAAACTTTACCACCTATCCGCCGCAACGTATTATCAACCTTGGTGTAAATGTGAAATTCTAAAAACTTCCAACAATGAAACAACTATTATATTGCCTGCTTTTAAGTTTTACGATTCCCGCCTGTAAACAGGATCTGCTGGATGTTACACCAACAGACCGTTATAGCGAAGAATTGGTTTGGAAAGATGAAAGTCTTATCAAAGCCTATCATACTGACCTGTACAATTCAATTCCGCACGGGTTTTATATGCATATGTATTCAAAGTTCACCGATGAAGCTTTCAATAATGCGCCATGCTGTGGAGGAAGTATTATGAACAATAACAATTATAACCCGGATAATATCGCGGGCGCCGTAGGCGGTGGATGGGGGTCTGATGCATTCATGTATTACTGGAACCCGGGTTATCAGTATGTAAGGAAAGTGAACCTTTTTCTGGAGAAAATGACGGAGACCGGGACTATCGATTTTTCAGATAAAAAGCGGCTCATCGCTGAAGCCAAATTTATAAGAGCGTATATATATTTCGAACTGATGAAGAGGTTTGGAAATGTTCCGATTGTAGACCGCTCTTATGCATTTGGTGATAATGCAACCTTCAAAAGAAATACATTGGATGAATGCGTAGCGTTCATGGAAGCAGACCTGGATGCCGCTATCCCTGACCTGCCGGCCCGGTATGCATCCAATACAGAAAATTTTGGACGGGCTACCCAGGATGCCTGTATGGCTTTACGTTCCCGCTTGTTATTATATGCAGCATCACCTCTTTTTAATTCGTCTCACGATATGGCTAAATGGCAAAAAGCAGCAGATGCTGCGGAGAAATTGCTGAACCGTGGTTATTCCCTGTATCCCGACTACCGTAAACTTTTTATTCTTCCCAGTGGTGCACCGGAAGATGAATATATCTTCTGCCGCAATTTTACGGCGAATAACGGGCACAATGCACCGATGGATAATCTTGGAAGAAGATATGGTGCTTATGGCGGCTGGTGGGCAAGCAATGGACCCACACAGAATCTTGTTGACGATTATGATATGATCAATGGCGAACCTGCATTTATTTATCCGGGCGGTGTTCAAACAGTAAATCCTGCTTCCGGCTATGATCCCAATCATCCTTACTGGAACCGTGATCCACGGTTTGATGCAACTATCATTCATGATTCAACAATTTATCGTGGAGATACCATACAGATGTGGGTTTCTACGGACGGTGCACGGTATGGTTACGATTCTTACAAAACCAGCAGTGATAACCCGCGCGGAAATTACTGGCTCAAAAAGTTTATGCCGGAGGGCGATGTTCCTATTTCATGGCAGATCCAGCAAACCATACCCTGGCCATTCTTCAGACTGGCGGAAATATACCTGAACTACGCTGAAGCAAAATTTGAATTGGGCGACGAAACCACTTGCAGAGAATACCTTTCTAAAGTCCGTCAAAGAGTCAATCTGCCTCCAATACCTGAAACTGTATCGGGTGAAGCTCTAAGACAAAGAGTGTATAATGAAAGACGGATTGAGCTGGCATTTGAAGCGCACCGTTTCTTTGATATCAGGAGATGGAAAATAGCAGCCGGTGTAGAAAATAAGCCGGTGATGGGAATGGATATTATTAAAAACCTGGTAACTGGTGAAACCTCTTATAAGAAGATCCAGTTAAAACAAAAAGGACCTTATTTCGAGTATATGGACCTGCTTCCAATTGAAAGAAATGAACTTAAGAGAAATCCACAGATTACCCAAAATCCCGGTTGGAATTAAAAGATTCATCACCAATTATCGGCCGTTATCGGCCGATAATTGTATAATTGTTAATAAGTGTCCATCATGAATAACAGCACGAAGACCACTTTTGTAAAATATCTGAATGCTATTGTTGTTTTCCATTTGTTTTTTTGTACTTACGGCTTATCACAGACTTATCCTTTCCGCAACCCGGACCTGAGCTCTGAAGAACGGGCCAGGGATTTACTTACCCGGCTGACGTTGTCTGAAAAAGCATTGTTGATGCAGGATCAGTCTCCGGCGATTCCGCGGCTGGGAATTAAGAAATTTAACTGGTGGAGTGAAGCGCTTCATGGGCTTGCCAATAACGCCGGTGTTACGGTTTTTCCGGAACCCATCGGTATGGCCGCATCCTTTAATGACTCGTTGGTGCAGATCATCTTTGACGCTGTTTCTGATGAAACGCGTGCGAGGTATCACGAAACACTGCGCAATGGTGGAGAGAACAAACGGTTTCTAAGTCTCTCGGTGTGGACTCCGAATGTCAACATCTTCCGCGATCCTCGCTGGGGTCGTGGTCAGGAGACTTACGGTGAAGATCCGTATCTCACATCGCGAATGGGTGTTTCCGTAGTGAAAGGTTTGCAGGGACCGCCTGAAGCAAAATACAGGAAGCTGCTTGCCTGTGCAAAACACTTTGCTGTGCATTCAGGCCCGGAATGGAGCAGGCATCAACTGAATCTTAATGCGGTTAATCCCCGCGACCTGTGGGAAACCTATCTGCCGGCTTTCAAAGCATTGGTGCAGAATGCTGACGTGCGCCAGGTAATGTGCGCGTATCAGCGACTGGATGATGAACCCTGCTGCGGAAATAACCGGTTACTGCAAAATATTCTTCGTGAACAATGGGGGTTCAAATACCTGGTAGTTTCCGATTGTGGCGCGATCACTGATTTTTATACCAGTCATAAAGTGTCATCCACACCATCACATGCAGCAGCCAAAGGCGTGTTAGCGGGAACAGATGTGGAATGTGTATGGGAAGGATACGCCTATGCCAACCTGCCCGACGCGGTTAAGAAAGGACTCATTAACGAACAAAAAATAGATGAGAGTTTGCTGCGTGTGTTGATGGGCCGTTTTGATCTTGGTGAAATGGACCCTGATGCGATTGTGTCATGGGCAGCTACACCTGCCACCGTTATCAATAGTAAAAAACATCAACAGCTGGCATTGGATATGGCCCGGCAATCCATGACGCTTTTGCAGAATAATAACAATCTTCTGCCATTAAATAAATCGGCGAAGAAGATCGCGGTGATCGGGCCAAATGCAGACAATGAGCCAATGTTATGGGGTAACTACAATGGTACCCCGGTTAGTACGGTCACGATCCTGAAAGGCATTCAATCGAAGCTGAAACCAGGAAGTATCTTTTATAATAAAGCCACTGACCTGGTTGAGAATAAAGTGACAGAAACTTATTTTCCGAAATTACTGAAAGAAGGTAAAAAGGGTTTCAAAGCAACTTACTGGAACAACCGCCAGCGGAGTGGTCAACCGGTGATCAGTGTTCAGGTAACTGAGCCTATTAAATTGACTACCGCCGGCCAGCATGAATTCGCGTCTGGTGTGAAGCTGGAAGGATTCTCTGCTTTATACGAAACAGAATTTACTGCAGCGGAAACTGAAGAAGTTGTTTTCAAAGGCGGTGCTACCGGAGAATTTGAATTGCTGGTGAATGGTGAATCACTCAGCAAGTATAACAATTGGAGAACAATACCCGCGCGGTTTCCGTACAAAGTAGAACGTGGCAAGACTTACAAGATCGAGATCCGCTATGCACAATCGAACAACTGGCAGGCAAATCTTGAAATTGATTTTGGCAAAGAGAACCCGATCGATTTCAGCTTGCTCATTGATCAGTTGAAAGGTTTCGATGTAGTGGTATATGCCGGAGGCTTGTCCACACTCCTGGAAGGTGAAGAAATGCCTGTTTCTTTCCCTGGTTTCAAAGGTGGCGACAGAACCGATATCGAACTCCCCGAAGTGCAACGCAATTGCCTGAAGGCTTTGAAAGCTGCAGGGAAGAAAGTCATCTTTGTAAATTGTTCCGGTTCCGCCATCGCACTGGCACCTGAAACTGAAAGCTGCGATGCAATACTGCAAGCCTGGTATGGTGGACAATCGGGAGGACAGGCTGTGGCTGATGTTCTTTTTGGTGATTATAACCCGTCTGGAAAACTACCTATAACATTTTATAAAAATACGAAGCAGTTACCGGAAGACTTTGAAGATTATTCATTAAAAGGAAAGACTTACCGGTTTATGAATGATGCACTTTTTCCGTTTGGTTATGGAATGAGCTATACAAAGTTTACGATAGGTGAGGGGCGGCTTTCATCAACATCTGTAATGCAAAACGCCAGCGTAACGCTTACTGTTCCGGTCAATAACAATGGCAAACGCGACGGTACAGAAGTGTTGCAGGTTTATATCCGGAAAGCAGGTGACGCTGACGGTCCCCTGAAAACATTAAGAGCATTTACCAAAATGAAGTTGCCTGCCGGCAGGTCTGCCAATGCCGTTTTATCGCTTCCAT
>CBHEUU010000076.1:0-11241 GCA_965990355.1 uncultured Chitinophagaceae bacterium | reverse complement strand
AAACACGCTTCCGTTTTTGGCGCAAAAACGCGAAAGGTTCTGAAGAAATTCTTTCCTGAATTGTTCGTTTGCCCGCAGCAATTCTATTTCCTGTTTATTTTCTGTTGCCCAGGCTTCCACGTCTTCCCTTACTTCATCAATACTTTTCTTGGGTAAAATATATTTATAGTAAGTCTCTTCCCTTTTAGTAGCCTTCGTTTGATAAATGAATTTATAAATGAGTTTGATCTTACGGTAAATAAACCTTTCCAGTACAAAACTGATCAGGAAATAACCGCCTCCCAGTATTACGAAGAAGGAAATCAATACCGGTTGCCATCTTTTTTCAATAGCAAATACTAATATACTGATCGGGGCCGCGAGGCCCAGAGCAGTGAGAAAAGAAAGTTGACGGGGAGAAATATTTTTAAGGGAGAACATGTGCTGAAGTTACGGCTCAAAGCTCAAACTTATATCCTACTCCCTTCACGGTCGTTACACAATCAATCCCCAGTTTCTGACGGATCTTACGGATATGGACATCAATAGTGCGATCACCTACTATCACATCATTGCCCCATACCTGGTTGAGTATTTCGTTGCGAAGGAATACACGTCCCGGTTTTTGAGCCAGGAGATACAACAATTCAAATTCCTTTTTCGCCAGTACGATATCGCTTCCATCCACCTGCACCATGAAGCGTTCGGGATCTATTTTGATATTTTCCAGCTCCAGGGTTTTGATCTCTGTTTTGTTTAACCGGCGGAATAAAGCATTCACGCGGCTCAGGAAAACTTTTGGACTGACCGGCTTACTCACATAGTCGTCGGCGCCGGTTTCCAAACCCCTGATCTGGCTGCCATCATCATTTACAGCGGTAAGGAAAATAATCAGGGTTTCTTTGAAAGCTGCCTGTGTACGGAGGATCTGGCAAACTTCCACCCCTGTTTTTTTCGGCATCATTACGTCCAAAACCACCAGATCAGGCTGGGTGCGCCGGGCTTTTTCCAGCGCCTCATCCCCGTCTTTGGCAGTTATAACGTCATACCCTTCACCGCTCAGATTGTATTTTAAAATTTCTAATATATCCGGCTCGTCGTCCGCTATCAACACTTTTCGCGCCTTATTTTCCATGCCAATGAAAGTTTCCGCAAAGTTACCGGGAAAAAGCGGGCACAAAAAACCCGGGGACTTTGTTCATACAGACTTAATGATAACTTAATATCAGGCACGATTTTATGATAGGAAAAACAGGGTTTGAGGAAACAACCTTATCGCCAGGAAATCGTCCTATAACTGTGTGATAAACAGTTTATAGTTGAATATCAATGCTGGTTACTAAATTTGCATATCTATCCTTATGACTTCAATGCTGAAATACCTTGTTTTATGGACTGCTTTCCTGGCCTTTTCAACAGGCCTGGCAGCACAATTCAATAATGCCGCCATTATCACGATAAAGCCTCCAAAGAACAGGGAGCTTTTCCATGATTATATAGACAAAGAACAAAAAGACCTGCTGGGTGTGGATGGAAAAACCGACAGTGAGTTGGTGTATTCCGGAAATGATGAAGTGAATCTTTTGCTCACCAAAGCCATTGGCAAAACGGTTGACGAATTTCAATACGCTATAGAAGCAGATACTTTGCTCGATCACCGGTTGAAAGTGAATTACCTCACCGGTATGTCGAACCTGCTGAAATATGTGCGCAACAACTGGCGCACAAAAAAAGTAAACCTGCTGCATCTTCCGCAGATCATTAATGGGTATAAGCAATGCGTAGTGGAAGACAGGGCCGGCAAAAGTGTAGAACCAGTGATCTCACCATTATCTTATGATGTGGGAACAGCCGTGCTTGCCGCTAATATTTTTTCCTCCAATAAAGGATACCAGCCTTCCAAAGACTTGCTTATTTTAAAATATTGTGTACTGCATCCGGGCTCCACATTTATTACCCTTAAGGATAATCCTAATGTGCCTTTTGCAGACAGCCTTGTAAAAGCTGTTGCTAAAAGATATCCTGCGCAATTGTATACCTACGCTCAGGCCAACAATAAACTGGGCGGCATCATCCGCAACATCAAAGATGATGAGTTTGTGAAAGCTGTTACACGTATGGCCAGGAGCAGAAGCGGACAACAATATTTTCCTTTCCTGGATAATATTGTAAAAGGAAAAATAACATTTGAAGAACTGGATGCTGCAGAAAAAGATTCGGTGCAATATTTCCGGCTGCTGGTAAAAACGCAAATGGATTATGTGCAAAGGGCCATAAATAAAGACACGGCTATTGCATTCAGAGAGCTGACTGCAAAACTCGAGAAGAAAGCAAAAGATGTATTTGTAACAACCATCAATGGATTGCATAATGAATCGGATGCTGTCCGTTTCAGGTGCATTCAACCTTTAACAGCACAAGAGTTGTATTATCTCGCAGTGCTAACAGATGGATTGATCTATACATCCAGCTACACCAATGGTGTATACCCGCTGATGATGAAAAAGATCAATAATCGCGGCGACTCCTTATTGCTCAGTTTGAATTTTGATCATTACCGCAAATTCATCAGCCAGGCGGCAGCTTATAATACTTTAGGTAATTTCCTTTCCAGTTTTCCCCGGCATGAAGAAGCGACCGATCTGATGAAAGCATTTGTAGGGGGATTGGAAAAAACAGAGGGATTGGAAGATGGAGTGGATGTGGCAGATTCTTATGCCAGCATTATCGAAACCAATAAAAAACTGGCAGCGGATGTGTTGAGCCTGGTGCAGGAAAATTACCAGCGCAACCTGGATGAGAATAACAAGAAAGGAATTGTTATCTATAATATTTTAAATAAACTGTTCCTTTCTGCCGATTCATCGAAGAATATTGATCTGACTAAAGAGCTCGGTATTCCGCCGGTGTATAATGTGCCTTTCTCTTCATTAACGAATGAAAAAGGCGAAGTGGTGACGCAGGTATTCTTTTATGGCGATAAGGATGGCCAGGGAATATTTACAGGCTTCCAGAATATGTTTGGCGGCGGCAACTGGACCATTGATCGCAGCAATCCGCAGTGGATCACGATCCGCTCTACCAAGGGCAGTCCTGTTGTGATCTATGCCAATAAACCATTGCCGGAAGAAACAGGTGAAGATGACAAAGCGCAACAGGCATTGGATGATTACCTGGAGAAAAACAATCTTCATCCTACTGTTACCATTCACCGCGGGCATAGTTATTTCGCCAATTCAACCATTGCTTATATGGCACCTTCTTCACGGATTGTGTTCATGGGTTCCTGCGGCGGATTTCATTTGATCGATTCTATCCTGCATAAATCGGAAGACGCGCATATCATTGCATCCAAGCAGATCGGTAAAACAGCGATCAATAAACCATTCTTCCTGTTGCTTACAGAAAAGCTGCGGAACGGAAACAATATTGACTGGATACCTTTCTGGAAAGAATTCAAATCAAAAGCAGGTGTGGAAGGGTTTGAAGATTATATTCCACCGTATAAAAACCTGGGGGCTATTTTTATAAAGGCGTATAAGAAATCAATGGGTGAAGAAGAAACAGATGGGTGACGGTTTCGCCTGTAATGACGTAGAGATATGGCAAGAAAGGGAATTACAATAACCTTATGTTTAATCTTCATTTCGAAGATACTCTTAGCGCAAGACAAAACTTCTACCAATTCAGGCGGATGCCAGGTGCCGCTGAACAGGCAGATTTTTCATGATTATGTGGACGCGGCTCAGAAAAACCTGTCTGGTGCCGGCTCTGCAGATATTGACAGGCTGCAATGCAAAATTGAAAACGACAGTCTTATTAAGGGACAGGATAAAGTGCGTTACCTGCGCGGGATAGAGAATCTCTTAAAAGTTTTTACAGCAAGTTATAAGAACAAAGAGGCAGGAACTAATCTGTTGCCGCAAGTCATTCGCGTGTATGAATCCTGTATGACAGCTGATAAGAATGGCCGCTCCATAGAACCGGAGATAGAAAAAGCCTCTTACGAGGTGGGCAACAACGTCATCCGGGGAACCAGGATCGCGTTTGAAAAAAATCCGGGATTCAGACCAGGTCAGCATTTGCTGGTGTTGAAATATTGTTTGCTTTATCCGGACCAGACTTTCCAGACATTAAGAGAGAATCCCGATGTTCCTTTTGCCGACAGCCTGGTAAAAGCTGTGGCAAGAAAATATCCCACTCAATTATATACTTACGCACAAGCTAATAACAAACTCGGTTATACCATCCGGAACATTGTGAATGATGATTTTGTAAAAACAGTCGTGCGGATGTCGAGAAGCAAGAGTGGCCAGCAATATTTTCCTTTCCTGGATAATGTGGTAAAGGGAAAGATAACAATGACCGAACTGGATGCAGCAGAAAAAGATTCAGTATTGTATTACCGGCTGCTTGTTAAAACCCGGATCGAGTATGTGCAGCGTGCACTGAATAAAGATACAGCCGTGGCTTATGCAGAGCTGGAAGCCCGCCTGAGGCAGAAAGCCAGCGATGTGTTTGTAACAACCATTAATGGTTTGCATGAAAGGCCTGATGCCGTCCGGTTCAAAAGCATTCAGGAGCTTACCGCCCAGGAATTGTATTATCTCGCGGTGCTGACAGATGGGTTGATCTATACGTCCAGCTATACCAATGGTGTGTATCCACTGATGATGAAAAAGATCAATAACCGCGGTGATTCATTATTACCGTCGGTGAACTATGATCATTACCGGAAATTCATCAGCCAGGCGGCTGCTTATAACACGCTGGGAGGTTTTCTTGCTTCTTTTCCTGATAGCAGGAATGCAGATGAACTGATGAAAACATTTGTAAGCCGGCTGGAAGAATCAGAAGGACTGGAAGATGGCGTGGATGTAGCAGATTCTTATGCCAGCATTGCCGAAACATTACCGGACCGGGCGAAAGAGATGCTGAAAAATGTGCAGGCAAATTATGAGCGGAATAAGAACCAGGGCAATACAAGAGGACAGGTCATTTATACCATCCTCGATAAATTATTTCAATCGGCAGATTCTGCGAGCAAGATTGATCTGACGAAAGAATTGGGTATTCCGCCGGTGTACCGTGTTCCTTTTTCATCGCTTACGAATGAAAAAGGGGAAGTGATCGTGCAGGTATTCTTTTTCGGGGATGAAGACGGAAAAATGGATTTTGGCATTTTCCAGTCCATGTTCCCCCGCTCGCAATGGACCATTGATAAAACCAACCCGCAGTGGATACTGATCAAATCCATAAAAGACAAGCCGATCCTTATCTATGCCAATATTCCTTTTGATGAAGAAACAGGTGATGATGATAAAGCGCAGTCGGCATTGCGGAATTATCTCCGGGAAAATAATATACTGCCAACGGTTACGATCAACCGGGGGCATAGTTATCATGCCAATACCACTATCGCATATATGGCGCCTTCATCGCGGATTGTGTTCATGGGTTCCTGTGGTGGTTTCAACCTGATCAATGCTATTTTGCAGAAGTCACAAGACGCACATATTGTAGCTTCCAAACAAATTGGCAAAAGGGATATCAACAAACCGTTCATTCAGTTGTTGATGGAAAAGCTGAGAGCGGGTGCCGATATCGAATGGATCCCTTTTTGGAAGGAGTTCCGTAAAAACGCCAATATAGACGGCTTTGATGATTATATCCCTCCTCATAAAAACCTGGGAGTGATCTTTATAAAAGCATATAACAGGGCGATGAATAACCGGGAACCTGTTTAATCAGAATACCGGCTCAGGGCTCCGGACCGAAACTTTACTTAATTTTGCGACTCCTTAATTCTTCATTTTGGCTGAAACAGCACCTAAAAAATTTGATATAGCGGTCTTACGTAGAGTTTTCAGTTATGCGGCTCCGTATAAAAGAAAGTTTTACCTGTCGGTCGTGTTGGCGATATTACTGGCGGTGATCACCCCGGTGAGGCCTTACCTCATACAGTTGACAGTTGATGAATACATCACGCATTCTGTGGCGGATATGGTAGTGACGATGACCTTGATCCAGATCGGCCTTATCCTGCTCGAAACCGTCATGCGCTTCAGTTTTACTTTGATGACAGCCTCGCTGGGACAGTCGGTGGTAAGGGATATGCGGGTTGCTGTGTACAAAAAGATATTGGGGTTAAATCTTTCCCAGTTTGATAAAACACCGATCGGAACGCTTACTACCCGCACCATTAATGATATTGAATCCATCAATGAAATTTTTGCAGAAGGACTGGTGCCGATCATTGCAGACCTGCTTTCTATAGTTTGCGTACTGGCTTATATGTTTTCAGTGGATTGGCAACTGACCCTGGTGGCCCTGATCCCTTTTCCCATTATTATTATTGCTACTTATTATTTTAAAGAAAGCATTAATAAATCTTTTTTTAAAGTGAGGAATGCAGTTACTAGCCTGAATGCTTTTGTGCAGGAACATTTGACAGGTATGGCTATTGTACAGGCTTTTGCATCGGAAGACAGGGAGTTCAACAAGTTTCAAAAGATCAATAAGGAGCATCGCAATGCGAACATTAAGGCGATTTTTGCCTATTCCGTTTTTTTTCCGGTAGTGGAAATCGTGCTCGCATTATCTATCGGTTTGGTGGTGTGGTGGACGGCTGGGGAAGTATTGAACCTGTCACAAGGCCAGCAGGGAAAGCAGGGAGTTGTTATATCATTTATCCTTTGCCTTAACCTTTTATTCCGCCCATTGCGTGTACTGGCAGATAAGTTCAATGTATTGCAAATGGGTGTTATTGCCAGTGAGAGGGTCTTCCGTGTGCTGGACAATGAAGATGTGACCAATCCACCCGCTGGCGGCTATCAGCCTTCACCTGCCAGGATAGAAGGAGCTGTGAGTTTTGATAAAGTGTCTTTTGCCTATACAGATGATAAATACGTATTGAAAGATATCAGTTTTGATATACAGCCAGGCGAAACGGTAGCGATTGTAGGTCATACCGGCAGTGGCAAAACCACGATCATCAGCCTGCTGAACCGTCTTTATCATGTGAATGAGGGAGCTATCCGTATAGACGGCCGGAACATTGAAACGTATGAACCAGATTTTCTCCGCAAGCATATCGGCGTGGTATTGCAGGACGTGTTTCTGTTTTCCGGATCGGTGCTGGACAATATAACCCTGCGTAATGAAGCCATCTCCAGGGAAAAAGTAATGGAGGCTGCGAAGCTGATCGACATGCACGATTTTATTATGCGGCTGCCGGGAGGGTATGATTACAATGTGATGGAGAGGGGAGCTACGCTTTCATTAGGCCAGCGGCAATTGTTGTCGTTCATCCGGGCTTTATTATATAATCCTTCTATTCTTGTGCTGGATGAAGCCACTTCTTCGGTGGACACAGAAAGCGAATTGCTGATTCAGCATGCAATTGACACCCTGATCAAAGGCCGGACAGCGATTGTGATCGCCCACCGGTTATCAACGATCCGCAAAGCGGATAAGATCATTGTGCTGGATAAAGGGGAGTTGAAGGAAATGGGCACTCATGAGGAGCTGATGACGAGGGAAGGGTTTTATGCGCAGTTGCATAGTATGCAGTTTGAGAAGCATCAGGTGAAGATATAATCCATTGTCTTCATAATGCATTAATAATCAATTGATTGATTTCTATTGATCTGCGATGGCTAAAAATCGCTTTTAATATTACTTCAACTCCGTTTTTTGTAAATAAAAATTCAGCGACTTTTCATCAATTTCCCGATTCCGATTCCTTTTTCACTTACCGACCCTTATCTTTGCGCCAAATTTCAGGAACTGTATGCGTTTAGAACGTCTCAAATGCTTGCCAGTAGCGGTTTTTAGCTTGTTTTTTACCTTATCCGGCAGTATCGCTTTTGCTCAGCATGGGGAACATCAACCACCCGCCCACGGGACCGGTCATGCCCCCGAAGAAAAAAAGGGTTTTAATGCCACTGAAGTGATCTTTGGACACGTTCTGAATAACCACGATTTCCACTTTTTTGATATCGTTGGTGACGATGGGGAAAAACACCCCGTTAGTTTGCCGCTTCCCGTGATCCTTTACTCTCCTGAAAGAGGTTTGACAGCTTTCATGTCATCCAAATTTGAACACGGTCATGCTGCGCATAATGGTTATGCCATGCTTACTGAGCATAGCATTAAAGAATGGGGACTTGATCCTAAAAAATTCAACCCGCAGGATATTGTTGCAGTGAATGAGAACGGAGAATACGATGCTTCCGTTAAAGTATACGATCTTTCTCTTACCCGCAATGTGGTACAAATGCTGATCGCCCTGGCACTGTTTACCTGGATCATGCTGCGCATTGCTAAAAGATATAAATCCGGCGTTGGTGTTACTTCTGCTCCCAAAGGTTCGCAAAGCCTGATGGAACCGGTGATCACTTTTGTAAGGGATGAAGTGGCCAAGCCGAATCTTGGTTCCGCTTATTACCGTTACCTGCCCTACCTGCTTACGATCTTCTTTTTCATCCTGATCAATAATATTTTCGGACTGATACCCGGTTCAGCCAACGTAACAGGCAATATTGCCTTCACGCTGGTGCTCGGTGTTATTTCCTTTATTGTGATCATGTTCAGCGCCAACAAGCATTTCTGGGCGCATATCTTTAATCCGCCGGGCGTACCAGGGTTTGTAAAGGCCATTTTAGTGCCGGTAGAGTTCCTTGGTATTTTCATTAAGCCCTTTGCATTGATCATCCGTCTTTTTGCCAACATGGTGGCGGGTCACATCATCATTATCTGTCTTATCTCGCTGATATTTATTTTCGGGCAAATGAGCAGCGTGGCCGGCTGGGCTGCATCTCCATTATCCATCGCTTTCACGGTGTTTATCTACCTGATTGAAGTGCTGGTAGCATTCCTGCAGGCATTCATCTTCACCAACCTGACGGCAGTGTTTATCGGCCAGGCAATTGAGGGTGCGCATCATGATCATGAGCAGACCGAGCATGTGGGTTCAGGACATGATGATGCTGTTTTAATTTAGGATCGTTTTTTTAATTATAAAATCTAGAATCATGGATTTAATGAACATGTTCACTTTATTGAGCGAAGTACCCTGGGCGAATGCAGGTGGTGCTATCGGTGCTGGTTTGGCTGCAATTGGTGCAGGTATCGGTATCGGTTCTATCGGTAAAGGCGCTGTAGAAGGTATCGCACGCCAACCCGAAGCTGCCAACGACATCCGTTCCAGCATGATCCTGGCTGCTGCCCTTGTAGAAGGTGCTGCGCTGTTTGCGATCATCGTAGGCTTCCTCGCCATGGTGTTATAATCACCGGCAACTATTTACTGCATCCAATGCACAGGGCGGAGGATGCAGTATTTAAAAAAGAAAAAATTCAATGGTGATAAAAGCCGTTGAAACGAAATAAAAAATCAGAACAATGAAATTACTTACTCCCGAACTCGGGTTGATCGTTTGGACGCTGCTCGCTTTCCTGATCGTATTCTTTCTATTGAAGAAACTGGCATGGCCTGCTATTATCAAAGGCTTGCGCGATCGTGAGAACAGCATTACCAGCTCACTGGAAACAGCAGAGAAAGTAAAAGCTGAAATGGCGCAACTGAAAGCAGAAAATGAAACCCTGCTGGCTAAAGCCCGTGAAGAAAGAGCCCAGTTGCTGAAAGAAGCAAGGGAAACAAAAGACAGGATCATCAGCGAAGCGAAGGAGCAGGCTAAAGCTGATTATGCCAAGATTGCGGCTGATGCCCAGGCCTCCATCGAAGCTCAGAAAATGGCAGCGATGATTGAAGTAAAAAATCAGGTAGGTAAGCTGGTAATAGAAGTAGCTGAAAAAGTATTAAGAAAAGAACTGGCTGGTAAAGAAGCCCAGGAAGCCCATATCAAAGGCCTGGTGGATGAAGTGAAACTGAATTAATAAGCTTTTGCAAAAAGATATATGCCTAATCCCCGTTTAGCCTCCCGTTACGCCAAATCGCTGATTGACCTTGCTATTGAAAAAGGTCAGTTGGAGCAGGTATTTGCAGATATGCAATGGTTGCAGGCTGTGAATAAAAGCAATAAGGATTTTGTGAACCTCCTCCGCAGCCCGATCATTAAAGCGGACGTAAAGAAAAAAATACTGGATGCGGTAACAGCCGGTAACCTGGGTCAATTGACAACTGCTTTCACTACCCTGCTCATCCGCAAAGGCCGTGAAAGCAACCTGCCGGAAATCGTTAATGCTTTTATTGATCAATATAAAAAGCATAAGAATATCCAGGTAATAAAACTGACTACTGCAACACCGGTGAGCGATTCACTGAAAAATGCAATAGTGGAGCAGGTGAAAAAAACAGCCGGCTTCCAGCAGATAGAACTGGAAGAAAAAGTGAACCCTGAATTGATTGGTGGTTTTGTGTTGCAGGTAGGAGATCAACTGGTAGATGCCAGCATCGCGTATGACCTGAGAACGATCGCCAAGCAGTTTGAGAACATTGATTTTATTTATAAGGTTCGTTAAGAAAGTAAACTCAAAAACTTAGATAAACAAAATAATATGGCAGAGATTAAACCAGATGAAATAAGTGCGATACTGCGTCAGCAGTTAAGCAACTTCAACGCCAGCGCCGACCTGGAAGAAGTAGGCACTGTATTGCAGGTGGGCGACGGTATTGCCCGTGTATACGGATTGGGCAATGTCCGTTATGGTGAGCTGGTAGAGTTTGAAAATGGCGTTCGTGCAATTGCACTGAACCTTGAAGAAGATAATGTGGGTGTGGTATTGATGGGAGAAACCGGAGATATCCAGGAAGGTGCTA
The DNA here is from genome assembly GCA_965990355.1 of uncultured Chitinophagaceae bacterium. Lineage (GTDB taxonomy): Bacteria > Bacteroidota > Bacteroidia > Chitinophagales > Chitinophagaceae > Terrimonas_A. The sequence continues at coordinate 482 of CBHEUU010000076.1, read as the reverse complement.
AAGTGCGCCGCACCGGTCAGATCGCTTCTATTAAAGTAGGCGAAGGCATGGTAGGTCGCGTGGTAAATACCCTGGGTGAACCAATTGATGGTAAAGGTCCTATCACTGGTGAGCGTTATGAAATGCCATTGGAAAGAAAAGCACCCGGTGTAATTTTCCGTGAGCCGGTAAAAGAACCGCTGCAAACCGGTATCAAAGCGATCGATGCGATGATTCCTATCGGCCGTGGACAGCGTGAGCTGATCATCGGTGACCGCCAGACTGGTAAAACAGCTATCGCGATCGATACGATCATCAACCAGAAAGAATTCCTGAAAGCAGGCAAGCCTGTTTATTGTATATATGTAGCCATTGGCCAGAAAGCCTCCACCATTGCAGGTGTGATGAAAACCCTGCAGGATGCCGGTGCAATGGAATACACTACCATCGTAGCAGCATCTGCTTCTGATCCAGCACCGTTGCAGTTCTATGCACCATTTGCC
>CBHEUU010000075.1:0-11268 GCA_965990355.1 uncultured Chitinophagaceae bacterium | reverse complement strand
AAGACCTGCCGGGTATAACACCAATCTTTTAAAAGGTAAGTTGCCTGACACTATGCCCTAATTTTGTGACATAAAAAGAATAAAATTGGTCTAACTTTGTTACTAAAAATAGTGAAAAATACCCTAATTTTGTGACATGTTCGAAAGGTATATCTTGCGGGAATTGAAGAAATGGCGGGTAAAAAATACCCGTAAACCACTCATTATCAGGGGTGCCAGGCAGGTGGGAAAAACTACTGTTGTCCGTCAGTTTTCAGCTGAATTTAAGGACTTTATTTACCTTAATCTGGAGCTTCCGGGAGACCGGAAGCCATTCGAAGAATTCTCAGATTTTGAGACCCTTCTGCAAGCTTTGTTTTTTCTGAAAAATAAATCACTCGCAGACCGTGCCAATACCTTGATTTTTGTAGATGAGATTCAGGAGGTACCGGAAGCACTTCAGCAGTTGCGATATTTTTATGAGGATGCTCCGGATATCCCGGTAATTGCTGCGGGTTCGATGCTGGAAAGCCTGTTCGATCCTCAGATCAGTTTTCCCGTTGGCCGGGTAGAATACCTGGTAATCCAACCGGCATCTTTCCCGGAATTTCTGGGAGCGATTGGGGAAACAGCAGCGCTGGAACAAGTGCTGACGGTGCCGGCGGCGGCATTTGCGCATGACACGCTGCTAAAGTTGTTTCGGACCTATTGCCTGATCGGCGGCATGCCTGAAATTGTTGCACACTATTCAGATCATAAAGACCTGGCAGCACTTACTCCCATTTATGAATCGTTGCTCGTTTCATACCTTGACGACGTAGAGAAATATGCTCATGGCGGATCCCAGGTCGATTATATCCGGCATGCGATCCGTTCAAGTTTTGCTGAAGCGGGTAAGCGGATCAAGTTTCAGAATTTTGGTAATTCATCCTATAAATCACGGGAGATGGGCGAAGCATTGCGGACGCTGGAAAAAGCGTTGTTGATCCATCTGGTCTATCCACAAACAAGCCCGGTTTTGCCAGTATTGCCTGATGTAAGTAAGTCGCCGCGTCTGCATGTACTGGATACAGGGATGCTAAATTATTTTGTAGGCTTGCAGCAAGAAATTTTAGGAACTACCGATTTAAACAATGTGTACCAGGGAACAGTAATAGAACATATCGTGGGTCAGGAATTGCTAGCCCGCCAGTACAGCGCATTGCATGGACTGGCGTTTTGGGTTCGAGAAAAAACAACATCAACGGCAGAAGTAGATTACCTGTTCAGGTATAAAGAAAAGCTGGTACCGATTGAAGTCAAATCTGGCTCGACGGGAATATTGCGTTCTTTGGCCATGTTTATGGATATGGCACCTCATAACATTGCAGTACGATTTTATGCGGGAGAAATATTGATCTCACCGATCACTACGCCGGGTGGCAAAACTGTCCATTTGCTGAACCTTCCGTAGTATCTTGTATCGCAGATTGAAAAATATCTTGATTGGTTCGAAGTACAGGTAGCGGCTTTGCCTGCAAATTCTTAACAGCTAACTTCATCATGGAAGATCTAAAGCAATAAATAGAGTAAAAACAAAAAACCCGCAACTAATGCGGGTTTAAGGTCGATTTCTTGCGGACTGGACGGGACCCTCCGTACTGGTGTAAATATTTTAAATTCAACTTCTTAAAGACTCTGGAAATCATTAGGTCACCTGACAGTTCACCTGTTATCTCGCAATTTATCCTTAATGCGATAGGCACATAAATATAATTCCAAAAAGTGAATACAGCAATCAGTTCACAATAAAATTTGAATGTTTGTATAATCAGTCATTCAACACTTTTGAAATTTGAGTTGGATAATGCTATATTCAGTTCTATAGTAGAATTAATTTAGAGTGATTCTGGAGACTCAAAAACCGGCTAATTTTACCACCACCTTTCACGCGCACACTTAAACTTAACTTAAATAAAGCTTATGGAATAGACCGGGGGGGTAGGGACTAAGCATTAAATTACCCGGCGCTGTTGTAATGGTGGGTTTGGTCGAACACACATACACCATATTTTTAAATAATGAGGAGTTGGATAACTTTCTCGACAATCCTAAAAACAATCTCATCATGTCAAATTCCTAAAATTCCATTCAACGACATTCGGAGTCAGCTATTCTTCCTCAAACCTCAACCCCAGTTGTTTCGCTGCCTCTTTCGCCGATTTATACTGCTGTTTGCTTTCGTCTATTGGACTGCTCTCGGTTGATTTGATTTTGAACATTACTTCAATATCGAGCTTGTTCCCATTCATAGCAAATGGTGTGATGAAATAATTGAATAGCTCAGTGTATTTTTCAAGTGGCACTTTACCGGAGATTATTAACGCATTGAACCTCTTGACTGCATCGCCGCCACTATCAGCAGACCCAGTACCAGCATCTCCTGAGTCATTAAATTCATTTCCACTGCCAGAAGGGGGGATATTTCCATTGCCAGAAGCCGGTATCCCTGAGATTGGCTGTGGCTGTGGTTTCAAACTCTTGTCAACTAACCAGTATGTACTGTCAGTAATATCAAAGAAGGGGACAGTCTCCTGATAATAATATTTTGTAAAGCTTGCTCCATCACCTGTTGCAATACAAAACTCACCATTAGCGCAATAACGCAACAAACTTTTCGCTACAGCATCATTACTTGTTATCATGGGCTTATCGTCAAACCGGAGGAACGCTTCATAAATTTCTTTTGCTTTGACAGGCTGTCCTATTGATGGAAGTAAATTGTTATTCCTTAACGTACTCAATCCCACGGAATCTAACAGCCACTCTTCATCTTTGAGGGCCATAATCATATTGCTGTTAATCTGGCTATCAAGTGAGTCCTTAAATTGTTTCAATATCAAGCGTTCTGCGCCGTTCTTTACAGAATATTTTACCGCAATTGAATAAGCAGATACCAGTGATGTATCTGCCTGTTTGTTTGCTTCATCTATTCTTCTCTTTATATCTGACTTTTGCTCATTCGTTAACTGTGAGCCATATTCGGAATTTATTTTCTGGCAGGCAAGGTAATTCTTTACATCTTCCTGTAATTTACCAATTCCTAATTCTGAGCAAACAAGGAACAACATTGTATTCCGGTATATTCTTTCGCTGTTGCCTTTTTTAGTGGCCAATTTCTCAATAACTGGCTTTGTATGACCATTTACCTCAGTTGGATTAGCCAGGTGCTTAGGGCTGAGGATTACCAGTGTCGGTTTCATTTGTTCAGGAATATCCTCAGATGGATTCACCAGGACATTGAATAACTGAACCATTTTGGCTTTCTCTGTTACACGTCTTAATATTTCAGCAGTAAGGTCATTGGTTTTAACTTCACCCTTCGCCTGGTTAATAAGGATATTGATATTTGGAGTCGTCTCAAACCAATATCTTTGTTGCCCTGTGCTACTGTAATACAAATACTGGGCATGTCCTTCCATTCTATCCAATGCTCCATTAATATCATTATGGTTAAAGCTCTCGGGCTTTACCATACATAGTTTTATTTCATCCATCCCAACACCTTTGTTTTGCCCTTTCGAGCCAAATGTGCCAAATAAAACCGTTGCAGCTATTCCCTGGGTGATATTGTTTTTGCCGAGAGCTTTTATATCTGTATCAATGCGAAAAGCATTGGATGAAGAACCTGATACGTCAGCACTTACCACAGAATCCCAAGCTGGGCCATAAAGCATCGTTATCTGACTTGTCAATGCTTCCACATTAGTAAGCACCACGTCAGAAGTATGAATAATAGACTGGCTACCAGTTAATGAATTCTGCCGCTTCCAAAGGTCTGATATGATAGCTGCCAGTATTCTCAGAACTCCCCTTGTTCTCTGGAAATAGGGATTACTTGCCCAGCGCAAACGGAACATATCAATCAATTCCGGATGGAATGGATATGCTTTCGTTAGTAATTTTTTGTATTCCGCTTTTGCTGCGTAAGGCGGCAATTCTGAAAACAGCGATTGATATAAATACGTATAGGATGAAATCACTTTCTCGATTTCCTTTTCGCTTCCCAGGTCTTCAAATAACCTTCTCCTGATTACTTCAAATATCTCATCATCCTCAACAGGCTTTAGGTTTGCTCCGACACGTATAATACGATTCTCGAGGGCTGTTAATATCTGTGCAGAAACAGGCGAAGCAGCCAGCTCCTGCGCACTGGCAGGAAGGGTAGCAATCAACACGCAGTTATCAGTGCCTGAAACGGCTTCTGTCAATTCCTGTAAAAAGCTAACGGTTTGGTCACTGAGGTTTGAACCCTCAACCTTTACTGCAGAAGCACTGACGCAATAATCTGCCAATTCATCAATGAGTATCAATGCAGGTTTTGTTTTTTCCAAGACAGCTTTGAATAAACCCTTTGGAGCAATTAATTTCTCATCGTTTACCCGGATTAATTCATAAGCATCTTTCCCGCCCAACTGGTAAGCCAGTTCACCCCACAATGTTCTGATGTGTATTTCACCGGTCTTTCTTCCCTGTGCAGGGTCATTGGTGGTGTTAGTGAAAACAGCAATATTGGCTGAGGCAAACTCCAGTTGCCCAGTTGCTGCTAAGAGATCTTTTATCTCAACACTTTTATTTGCCTTCTTGCCCCACTTTGCCAAATGATATAACGAAATCAAAGTATGGGTTTTACCCCCTCCAAACCCGGTTTGAAGGCTAATCACCCTATTATCCGCATCCTGGCCACCATTCAAACCTTGTACTACTCTTTTGGCTATGTTTTTTATCCCTGTGGTGAAGAATGTTTTCTGAAAAAACATTTCAGAGCTGGTATAGATTTCCCTACCCCTCCCTGCCGCTACGTCTGCGAGGTTGGCCGCAAAAATGGATTCATCCAAATGTCCGTCTTGAATGTCTCTATGTGGTGTTACTACTTTAAACCAGGGTTGCATTTTAATAAATAAATTAATTTTATACAATTATATCATGTTTATGTTGAGACTCTCCTAATTTTTCTCCGTAAAAATTGTACTCACCCAGGTGTTCGCCGTGCCTATCATGTAGTTCAAATGTTCCATGGAATGTGTCAATTGACAAGTAAAATGATTGATTCAAGGATTTAAATATTGTCCTTTGATTTCGCTTAGTCAGTTTGGGTTTATACTCCCATCCATTTAATTCGGCTATAAAAGTTCCAACTTCATTAGCCAGCTTTACTCTAAAGTTTACATCGGCGTTAGCCCACTGTTCATCAAAAGTACTTTCCAGCATATAAGCTCTTGTTGCCACTTCTCTCGGTATAGGATTAGTTTTAGGATTCCATTTACCACGTTGTCTGGCAATTCTAAAAGCTTGGTCATTGAAATAATGCTGATGGAATGCAATATGGCCAATATGGCTTATGTTCCTAACTTCTTCATTGGTGGCTATCGACTGTTCAGCGCTATCAAAGTACTCATTAATAATTCCCAACGTATGATGCTCAAATACATTGTCCGTTCTGAAACTAACAACAGGAACATTGCGATTGAACGCTTTCTTAATAAAGTCAGACTCAGTTTGGTTGTAATAGACATACTGAATTTTTTCATCCAATCCATCAGTACTCATTTTTATTAACCGGTTCGCAAGTAAACTCTTAAACCTTTCATTTGTCACATCTTTGAAATGAGCTGTCCCCTGATAGGTGATGAATGAAAAATTCTGGACTATTTGTCTGGTTTTGTAATCATCGGGCATAACAATTCCTTCAAACAAATAGTTAGCGGCGCTATCGCTAACAGCAATGAAATCATTAACAAGAATTTCAGGATTTGGGTGTACCACCTGAAAATTATAGGATATGTCATTTATATATAGCCTCATTGCTGACTCTCTCTAATTAATTCGGATAACATGTTATCCCATTCATCAAAAAAATCTGCTGGCCAACGTTCAAGACTTCCATCGTCTTCAATTGAAAAAGACTGCCTACTTTGTGAATCTTTGCTCCTCGATTTGCTACCAAAAAAGTGTATGCGAGCTTTATTATAATTCAACTCTCCTTTTTTGATTGCTACTCTTATTCCATTTAGCAAATGGTCGCTATGGGTTTCAACAATGATCTGCAAACCGCTTTCCGCTGCTAAAGCCAATAACCTACCCATTCTTGACTGACCTCTCGGATGCAGATGGGCTTCAGGGTTTTCAACTATCAACAAAGTGCCAGGTTTTGCTGTTAGAATAGCCACAATTACCGGCAAAGCGAATGAGAACCCAAATCCAACATTTAAAGGATTGAAAGTTTTGGTCTGTTCATCGTTAAAAGAGTAAATCAAATTAATTTTATTTGCGTCACTACCATCAGGTGAAACCTTCGTGCCTGGGTAAATGATTTCGCTAATCCAAGCAGACAACTGATCATAAACGTTATCAGTATACTCTTTTATCAATATATCTCTTAATTCAACTTTCTCAACGTTTGTCAATGCTTCCAAAATTCTATTAGCTACATATTCCCCCCTATAGCCAATGGGACTGTGCGGTTTTGTAACTGTCAATCTATCGTAAGTCACTCTTGGACCAATTCTTTCAGAATTCAAATATTGAAATCTGTTACTAAAAAGAGAGCACTTGTAAATGTCCCCCTCAAATTTATCATATCGATACGAAAGTGTATTTGAAACCCCTTCAGCTGTTACAGACCATTTAGCAAGATTTTTCTCTGAGTCTATTAATTCAATAGAAACTATTTTATCCTCTGCATCTGAACTCAACATGTCATCAGGGCTGACAAGATTTATTAACTCCTTATCTTCGATAACTATTTTGCCATTATTTTGCAATTCCCCTTTATCAAAACTTTGTCTAAGTATCAATAGTGATTGAAGCACAGAAGACTTACCCATCCCATTTATGCCTGTCATTAATGTCAAAGGGAATAGTTCAATCGATTCATCTTTGAATCTTTTGAACTGATGAAGATTTATATCAGTTAGCATTTAAAATATCATTTATAAGGTTTTTGATCGTTTCAAATCTCATAACCACTGCCTTTTTACTTGCGGTGCTTGAAGAAATTGATTTATAAAAATCGGCAAACTGTAGAAAGTTGATAAACCTATCGAGCAACATGTCTCTGTTCGATATTAAATGATTGAGTTGCCTCTGTTCAAGCTTTGCAAGATTTACTGCCCAAGCTTCAAATAATGCAATATTTACAGTTGAGCCTTCTCTTTGACCATTGATGTCCAATGTGTAAAATGCATTATCTTGAAATAGATTAATTGACGTTATCATGCTTCTATTAAACCGATTCTCAATTTCCGAAAGTATACTATCGTCAATTTTAAAAATTGAATCCATTGCGTAGTCTAAAAAGTGCTGCATTGGTGGTTTATATCTGTCCCAATACATATAGAATGCAAAGAACCTCAATACAGCCTCCTTATCTTTCATTTTTGTCAAACTTATACGATTTCTCGTAGCATCTAAAAACGATGGAGTTGTAGATAAAAGATTTATAAAATCGGCTGGCCTCCCTCTGTAATATGCGTTTCTAATTTCCTGTCCACTTAATGAGATACCACCTGTATTAATTCGTTGGAAAATATTCAATTTAACTTTGTCCGGCGTGCCGGGGTTTATCACATAGGCTTCAATTGTGGACTCCTCAACAGTTCGTCTATATTTAAATGGCAATTCAAAAAAGGTTTTTTCATTTAGGTCGGTCAAATATTCTAACTCCTCCAATTGAAAGCTCTGACCTCTCATAAAAGTATAGAGTGTAGTTAGCCTATGTAAGCCATCAATAATTTTCCAGGGCCGATTACTTCCGTCAAAATAAAAGATTGGAAGCGGTATTCTCATTATAATAGATTCAATCAAACGACTTTTTTGTTTGTTGCTCCATTGATTGCTTTTTCTCTGATAATCATTTTCTCGCCATAGTTCTATTTCGCTATGGGTAATCATCGACATAACATTGCCAATAGAAAATGTTTGTTGTCGAATATCAACATCGCTTGGATTATACGGCAGTTGGTTGTCAATATTTTCTAATCCGATCATTGGCTAAATATTATTCAAATAATTTGGTCTGTTCAGGCGCTGATGCAGCAATAGTTTTACTCTCCCTTATCAAGCTTTCCTTATTAGTAAGCAATCCAAGAGCCTGTTTATGGTCCTCGCTGCCTGTTGGCAGCACTTCGCATAACGAAGTAACAACCCGCCAAAAATTGCTTTCGGGATTGGAGGCAACTTTATTAATATATTCTAACAAGCTTTTCCGGTTTGTTCCCCTATACAAAGCCATTGCTTTATGTACATTGTCTATCAAATAGCTATTAGGCTTCTCTCCAAGATTCTTTTGTTCAAGTATTCTTTCCTGGAATCCGCCAAGTGTTTGCTTATTGCCATTCTTAATAAGGATATGCTCTGTAAATAATTCCTGGACGTTAATGCTTAATCCCACACGACTGAACTTCGCCGCATCATCAAACTCGCTTTCTGAAAAACCATACAATTGGAGCCAGCCGATATAAAATTTAGTGAATTCATCCCCCTCAAATCCTTTGAGTAATGCATTAAAAGCGCTCTCCCTTGCCATTTCCAGCAGTTCTGCAACCCTCACCTCACTACCATCCGCTTTTTCAACCTTCTCATATTTCCCAAATTCGCTTACTGCCTGACCGAAGCAAGCAGTTAACAAATCTGCTCCTCTAAAGCCCAATTGATATAGCTCTGATACTTCTTTTGAAACTGTTTTTTCGACTGCCTTCCTTACCGCCCTATATTCTCCAACACCCATACGTTGAGCAGGCTTAGCACAAACAGTTACAGATGATGAGAGAAATGCTTTATCAGTTTTTAATGCACCAGTGATTTCTGTATCTGTTGCCCAACTTCCCGTAATATTCATTTTTGCTCCCAGAATAGAATTGCAAAGAGTTGTCCACGCTTCGGTGCTCTGGTGGGCAAACATAATACTCACAATGTCTGAGGTTTGGTGTTCAATTGCATCAAAAATATTAAGCAACTTATTTTCAAAATGTGATTTTGCTGCATCTACACTTCCATTGTGATGATGTTTTAAAGCAGTGCATTCATCACTTTTGGGAGTTTGTGGAGTAGCAAAATTTAATGGGTATATGTCAAATAAAGTTCGCTTTAACCATACATAAAAAAAGTCAGAAATGTCTGCGTAAGCAATAGCATCATAATACGGAGGGTCAGTAATTGATGCTGTTATATACTTATTTTGAAATTGAGTTTTATCACCACTTGAAGCGTTTATAAGTTCCGTTGAAAAAGGGCATTGTGACTCTGATTCAATATAACTAATAATCCATTCCAATTGGCCCAGAGCAGAACCAGAGGAATTACCAAAGGGATTGATTTCGGGGTAATCAAAGTTCATCTGTATGGCCTGCCTGCCAAATAGATGCTCAACTGTTGCTTGAAGTGTATGCCATTTGCCAAATGATGTTCCTCTTACGGCAATTCTATCAATTAGAATTGCTAAGTATGTAAGTACTCCTTTACCATATTCGGAATTATGTATAGGCTCTGATTTAAGTTTTACAAACTCATTTATTAACCTGTGTAGTACATAAAGTTGTCTCTTTGAGAAAAGCTGGCCCCATTTCGAAAAACCCCAGCTAAATGTATCGCCACCTGCAGAATTAGGTTGCATTTTTTCTTGCGGGATCTCCACTTGTTCATCAAAACTTTCGAGATTGTGATTTATTTTGTATCTATAACCCTTACTTGCCTCGTAGATTTTCACCAATACTTTCTCTGTAATTGTCCCCTCAATGAATTGCCTTTTTAGCATATTAACATCTGTCACACTTCCGCAACATGGACAAACTAAATTTCCTCGCCTGACCCATGGTTCGATTTGAGGCTCTCCATTTTTCAATTCAAAAGAAATTGCAGTGCCATTTATAATTGGGTTTAAATAAATCTTTCTTGAATGGTTAGATCCTGATGCTCTTGGGTTGGAAATAAAAAACTGTTTTAGTAAAGGAACCTTTGCTTTACAGGATGGGTTGTTACAAGTGCCAATTCTCGCCCAGAGGTTTACAAAAAGTTTATTCCCTTTTTCATCCGAAGGATATAAATGGCCGATTCCTTTTTCAGTGTCACTCAATAATTTTTTAGCATAATATTGTACATCGAATGAAAGACGATTAGGAATATGGACAGCAATTGCTTCTCCATTTTTTACCACTTTATCCTCTTGTGCTTGTTTATTCCATAATTCTTCACCGTATAATTTTACAAATTCTGTTTTACTATAATTGATCGGTTTTCCGTATTTCTGCGGAAACTCCAGGCTACCCTTTTGTATAATGTGAGCCACAGGGTTAATATCATTTCCATAGCTACGGCATCCCAATCGGGATGCTTCCAATGGTATTGCACCACCGCCAGCAAATGGGTCAAATACTTTTGGCATTTTATTAAGGAAAGCTTCAATGGCATTATTCAACTTTTCTTTTTTTACTTTTATTGCTTCCTTCTCAATGTGTCTATCAGGTGTGATATATAATTCACGCTCTGCATCGAGGATTTCTTTATAATATTTGTCAAAGTCAGTAAGTAAATCTTTGGCGGATTTTCCAGACGCAGCATTATGTGCAACCCAAATCAGTTTTCGGGCCTTGCCGATAATATTATCGTTGTTCTTGTTTTCCCATTTTATAAGGCTGGTATCAGAGAGCTGTTCTTTGGCGTTATTGGTCTTACCTTTCTTTTCGTTTTGGATATATTTATCCGAATACTTACCAATAAACATCAATAGACGATTACGTAAATTGTCATTCATTTTGTCAATTGCCGCTGTATAAGGTATATCGTCGTATGGCTTATACGGATCCAGATTATCCCCTTGCTTACCTAAGAGTATTTGCACGGCGTCCTTAAATGCATATGGGCAATTTGCGTCTAATGGGTCTGGCACAAGGCTCGCAAACACTACAGCTCGGCATACCGGCAAGGGTCTTCTTGCCCACCACAAATGCAAGGTGGATATATGGCCGTTTCGGATGGATTTATCTCTGACGCTCTCCGCCGATATTTCTTTAATCGGCATAGCAACCTCTATTAATTTCTTTGACTGTATCATTAATTTCTAAATGGCTTCTTGTTGATCATTTATTTTGGATTCCGCTTCCATGTGGTGCTCTGCATTAAACTACGATTTTTGAACGCCACTCCTCCATCGATAAAAAAAACTGTATCCCTTTGGTTTTCAGTACGAAATTAAGGGCTTTAGCGGGGTTTTGAATGCGGTAAATCTCTGGTCGACTCTTGCAATTTACTACA
>CBHEUU010000074.1:0-11271 GCA_965990355.1 uncultured Chitinophagaceae bacterium | reverse complement strand
CGCCGCCGCGACCACGATCGTGGTCCCGAGGGCGATCACCACACCGATCAGGGTCAGCAGCACAACAGCTGCGGGCGTGGCAGTGCGGCGATATCGTTCCACTTCCATGGCGCTAAGCCCTTCAGTGCCTCTCTGCTTTTCCTGGTTAATGAAACTGACCAGGGCGGGGGTAGACAATTTATCTTTGAGATAATCATCCTTCCGCAGTTCCTGCGGCTTGAGCTTGAGATCGATTATAAAAGAAGGATACTCTTTGGTCACTTCACCCAGGCTGTCCACTTTTCTTTCCACGGCATTCTGCAGTTTCCATTTTTTTTCTTTGGCATCCCATTGAATAAAATTCGACCGGAGGTTATACACCACTTTATTATCCTTTACACGGTCGAGGAAGAATGACTGCGCCGATTTGCTGGCTGTATCGTAGTATTTCATGCCGACATACGTGTTCTGGTCAATGCGGCGGTAATAGTTATTGTTGTGCTGGTTCTTGGTAGGATCATTACGGTCAATATAAGTAGCCTTGAAACCGCTCATGATACCATTGGCTTTTGGAATAAGATAACGGTTGCCAAACCAGAGTATCGTGCCGAGCAAAAGACCACCAACCAGGTAAGGACGGAGCATCCTGTTGTAGCTGGTACCGCTGGCCAGAATGGCAATGATCTCTGAACGGGTAGCCATTTTACTGGTAAAGAATATCACGGCTATAAAAACGAACAGCGGAAAAAGAAGCCCCCATATATGCGGCACAAAACCAAAATAATACTGGGTGATGATCTGAGAGCTGCTGAGACCGCTTTTTACAAAATCATCCGTTTTTTCACTGCTGTCTACTGCCACTGCCACTACCAGGAACAGCATCATGCAAAAGAAAAAGGTAACCAGGAATTTTTTCAGTATGTACCAGTCTAGCTTGCCCAAACGAAGCGGTTTAAAAGGTCCAGGGGGTTAAATTTTTGAACTTTCCGGTTGCGAAGTAACTGAATTTAAAAGGAATAAAATGTGAAAACCTGAAACGCGAATGGGCGCGAATACCACAAATAAAAAACCTGCCGGCTGCGATATCGCAAACGGCAGGTAAAGTTGTCCGGAATAGGCCCTCAAAAAGTAAAAAGTATAGAATAAGGTCCGATGGTTAATGGGAGTGCTAGGCCTGATACAAAGGTGAAATAAGGCGATTTGTCAAACAAGCGTTCTTACACCCATTTTCACCCCCGTCTTTTCACGGTATAAACACCCCGTTTATTCACCCTCTTCATAATCAGTGCATTGTAATTAACTGATCCTGTTATATCTTGGTCGCACAAATCACTAAATTCTTCTACTTATGCCTAACCAACCAATTCCAGTTTCCCAGGCTACCGCAATGGTAAAGGCCTACACGACCTACATGCAAACACTTGGTGTTGACATGCAAAAACAAACCCATTCAGTAGCTTTCACATTGCCTGAGCTAATAGCCTGGCTTACTAAAATGACCGAATTAGCTGATGAGATCCGCGTATGCATGGGTGATTATCCTGCAGGATACACCGATGCTGGACGCACCACTGTTATACTGTGGCCTTATAAGAATGGCCAGCCTGCCACCTATCCCTCTGGTGAAGAGGAAGAAGATGGAGGAGATAACGGTGAAGATGGAGGCGGCGGTAAACAGATTGACCCATATAACCAGGGCCAATTATATCCTTAATCATTTATGATCCTTCAGTACACCTATTTAAGCTGCCTGATTTTAAGCGCTCTTACAGCCACATGGTTTTACCGGGAGCTAAAAAGCAGGCAGCTTTTTTTATTTATTCCGTACTTATGGCTGGTAAGTATCCAGGAAGTAGGCCTTTTCCTGTCTGTAAAGTATGGTTTACTAAAGACCACCGGATTCTTTTATAATATATATTGTCCCGTCAGTGCATCGGTTTTTGTCTTTCTGTTCTATAGGATTTCCATCAATGCACCGGTCCGCAAGTTGATCGGCTGGCTGTATGTTGTATATATGAGTGTTACTGTCATCACTTTTCTCTTTATTCTGCCAATAACCATTTACAACAGCTATCTCTCATTGGCCAGTGGCTTTGTGATCACTTGTTGCGGTATTTTTTTCCTTTTTAATTATTTCAATCTCGATAGTGCAGAGGAAGAACGGAAATGGTTCCCTATAATTCCGATCACTGTTGGTATAATTACCTTTTATCCGGTAGTGAATATTTCATTCGCCTTTTATAAATACTTGTTAACGTATGGCGCGGCTATTTTTGGAATTCCACTTTATGCACTAATTCCACGCGTCATGAGCATTTTCATGTACAGTTGTTTTACATATGCCTTTTATCTATGCAAAAAGAAAAATTAGACCTTATCTTATCCATTATTTCAGCCAGCCTTTTTGTGCTGCTGCTCATCATTGCCATCTTCTTTCTTTTTCGCATTTACCTGAAAAGAAAGAACAGCCTTTTATTAGACAAACAAAAGATGGCCGTTCAATTTGAACAAACCCTTCTTCAATCCAAACTGGAAATACAGGAACAAACTTTCGCAGATATCAGCCGGGAGATCCACGACAATATCGGCCAGGTGCTGAGCCTTGCCCGTATCAACCTGAATACATTGAACAATCCGCTCGACAATGGAAAACTCAATCTCGTGGATGAACTGATGGAAAAAGCTATCACTGACCTGCGCAATCTCAGCCACGCTCTTGATGCCGACCTCATCCGCAAAAAAGGATGGCTGGAGCCGACACAAAAACTGCTCCGCGATCTTGAGAAAAGCGGCAAGTACACCACCAAACTTTCTATTGCCGAAAATCCGCCACCACTTGGCAACGACCGGCCGATCATTCTTTTCCGGATGATACAGGAGATCATCAACAATATTATTAAACATGCTTCTGCTAATTCGATTATGCTGGAAGTTACCCGGCAAAATGACCGGCTGCAGATACTCATAAAAGATAACGGCAAAGGATTCAACAAAGAAAAGGTGATGGCTGGCGCCGGATTACGTAATTTAGAGAACCGATCCAAAATGATCGCTGCAAGTCTGCAGGTAAACAGCGAGCCGGGAAAAGGAACCGCAATTACAATCTCTGTTAAGTTAGAACCTAATGAGTAAACCAACTGTTCAGATAGCACTGGTAGACGACCACACTTTATTACGCAATGGCCTTGCCTCCCTTGTACGTTCCTTTGAAGGATACGAAGTATTGTTTGAGGCTGATAACGGCAAAGAATTTATTGCCCAACTAAAACATTATCCCGCACCAGACCTCGTTCTACTGGATATCACCATGCCCGAGATGAACGGTTTTGAAACCGCTGACTGGATCAAACAAAACCTGCCCAATGTAAAAGTGCTTGTGCTGAGCGTAATGGACAATGATTCCATTATCATCAGTATGCTCAAAAAAGGTGCGAGAGGATATATTCTGAAAGACAGCAAACCATTGGTATTTAAACAGGCACTCGACAGCATCCGTGATTCCGGTTTTTATATCAATGAACTTATCAGCAACAAAATGCTGAACTATGTAACACAGGAAGAAAGCCAGTCATCAAAAGGACCTTCTATCATTGCCCAGTTGTCTGATAAAGAGATCACCTTTCTCCAGATGGCCTGCACTGAAATGACTTATAAGGAAATTGCTGAAAGCATGAACCTCAGCCCCCGCACTATTGATGGCTACAGGGATGAGCTGCTGAAAAAACTGAATGTACAATCGAGGATCGGACTGGTGACGTTTGCGATCAAGAATGGATTGTATAAATTATAGAGGGAAGCCTTCCAGCCTTCTCTTGGCCCTGATATTTTAAAATCAGCGGCTGCAATGATCATCCTCTATTGTCAAAGCCTTTCTATAGATATGATCGTAATGCCGATGAAACAATCGTCAGCACAGCCGTTAGGGACATATCCGGCAGAAGAGATCATGCCGTTATTCTTTGCTTCGAAATAATGCGTTACGTCTTCCCTCTCCTTCAGCCATTCTTCTTTCGCGAGTTTATAGATCTCATCCAACGTAACCGGAGCAGCACCGTAGTTATGCGTGTTAAGCGTGCTTCCTGTTTCCTGCCATTCCTGTACAACAGCGGTCGTAGGCGGCTGGCCTGGTGAGCTCTGAACAATCCGTCTTTGAATATAATTCCGTTGTGTTACAACACCGCTATTTACGGTAATGGTTGTTTCGGATGATATACCAATCCAGGAAGAGGTGGCTACCGTGTAGCGATAAGAATTGCCTGAGTTTGCTTTAAAGACCTTCCAGGTGAACAGGCTTTTTTCAAATTCACTTTTATAAAAGACCTTGTCTTTTTCGCAACTGGTGAGCAGGAGCGACAGGATAACGGTTGCAAGCAGAAGTTGTCTGGATTTCATATCTGGTTGTTTGTCAGGTTCAGGGGGATTGACAACAAATTCTGCCCGGCCGTTGCAAGGATGAAACGAAGAATATTACACTGCCTGCAGCTACTTAAACTTCTCCTGTTTTACAAACGCGTCTTCAATATTTCCACCTGCTCCTTCTTCCACGAAGCAAAATCTCCCTGCACGATATGTCTCCTTGCTTCTTTCACTAACCAGAGATAGAATGCAAGGTTATGAATGCTGGCAATGGTCAGTCCAAGTATCTCTTTTGACTTGATAAGATGACGCAGATAGGCCTTGCTGTAATAATTACTCATTACACTATCAAGGCCATCATCAATGGGTGAAAAATCTTTCTCCCATTTTTTATTATCAATATTGATCACGCCACGGGTGGTAAACAACATAGCGTTCCGTCCGTTGCGCGTAGGCATTACACAATCAAACATGTCTATTCCCATGCTGATGCATTCCAGTATATTCCAGGGCGTGCCCACTCCCATCAGATAGCGGGGTTTGTTTGCAGGAAGATGATCACAACACCAATCGCATATTTCATACATCACAGGTTCGGGTTCACCTACACTTAGTCCGCCTATCGCATTGCCGGTTGCGTTTTTGGAACTAACGTATTCGCAGGATTGCTTACGCAGATCTTTGAATGTACCTCCCTGTACAATAGGGAACAGGTTTTGGGTATAGCCGTATTTATCTTCAGTAGAATTAAAACGGTTGAAGCATCTGTCGAGCCAACGATGTGTAAGCTCCATGGAAGTGCGGGCATAGGCATATTCACTTCCGCCGGGCGGGCATTCATCAAAAGCCATGATGATATCGCCGCCTATCACGCGCTGGATATCCATTACTGATTCGGGAGTGAATAAATGTTTAGAGCCATCAATATGCGATTGGAAAGTAACGCCTTCTTCTTTTATTTTCCGGGTGCCGGCAAGGGAAAATACCTGGTAACCACCGCTATCAGTAAGTATAGGATGTGGCCAGCCGTTGAACCGGTGCAGTCCGCCGGCTGCTTCCAGTATTTCCAGTCCCGGCCGCAGGTACAGGTGATAAGTGTTTCCCAGTATGATCTGCGCCTGCACATCTTTTTCCAGTTGCTGCTGGGATACGGCTTTAACACTGCCTACGGTACCTACCGGCATAAAAATAGGGGTAAGAATTTCGCCGTGGTCCGTGGTAATTTTACCTGCCCTTGCTTTTGAATCAGTATCCTGCTGTTCTAAATTAAACTGTAATGCCGCCATACGTCCTTATTAAGCGGTGCAAGATAGTAAACCATAAACTTCTTTCTTATCTTCGCGCTCATGCCACTAATTAACTGGGGAGAGGCGAGTTTCTTTTTTTTCGCCGCCGTTACGACCATTCAACTCTTTTATTATTGCTGGTTTTTCAGCAGGATCGCATTTTACCGGCCAAAATCCAGGATACATACACAGCAGCACCCCGTTTCCGTGATCATCTGTGCCAGGGATGAGGATGAAAATCTTGCCCGCAACCTGCCCGGCGTGCTGGTGCAGCAATACCCGAGCACCTATGAAGTGGTGGCGGTGAATGATAATTCACTGGATGATTCCAAGTATATTCTCGAAGAATTAAAGAAGACTTTCAAGTCGCTTAACATAGTGGAGCTGACCCAGGAAGCCAAATTGATTTCCGGAAAAAAATATCCTTTATCTATCGGTATCCGGGAAGCCAAACATGAGATCCTGCTTTTGACAGATGCGGATTGCGTGCCTGCCAGTGAGAACTGGATAGAAAAAATGCAAGCGGCTTATGATGCTGATACAGAAATCGTTTTAGGGTACGGGGCTTATCATAAAAAACCGGGCATGCTGAATAAGCTGATCCGGTTTGAGACTTTCCATACGGCTTTACAATATCTTTCTTATGCACTGGCGGGAGTACCGTATATGGGTGTGGGAAGAAATCTTTCTTATAAAAAAGGATTGTTCCTGCGTAATAAAGGCTTTTCATCTATCAATCATATTCCAAGCGGGGATGATGATCTTTTTATTAATAAAGTTGCCACCCGGAAAAACACAGCGGTGATCATAGACCCGGATACAGTCACCAGATCTATCCCCAAAACCACCTGGTCGGGTTGGCTCAAACAAAAAGCACGGCATTATACTACGGCTAAGTTCTATAAGCCGCAACATAAATTCCTGTTAGGATTATATTTCTTCTCACAGTTTATTTTCTATCCCGCATTTATTGCCAGCCTGATTTTCTATGACTGGAGATTTACTTTAGGCGTTTTTGGTTTGCGGCTGCTTGTACAGGCTTTTATTCTGTATAAGGCTATGGCAAAAATGGATGAGAAAGATCTCTGGCCCTGGTTTCTTTTCCTGGATATGTGGATGTTCTTTTATTATATCATCTTTGCTCCGGCGCTGTGGAAAAAGCCAAGTAAGAAATGGAACTAACCGGCGTAGGAAAGCAACGGACGCAACGATTACGCGGAGTGCGCAATGTGGCGTTCGTTGCGTAATCGTGGCGTCCGCTGCGTTACTTTTTTATCAATTATGGAAATCATCCTCAAATATTTTTCAGATTTCACTCCAAAACAACTGGAGCAATTTCACCGGCTTAAAGAACTGTATACCGAATGGAATGATCAGATCAATGTGATTTCCCGGAAAGATATCGACAGTCTTTATGAAAGGCATATACTCCACTCTCTGAGCATTGCTGCCAGTTTTGAATTCCAGCCTGGCATGGAGATCGTCGACCTGGGTACAGGAGGCGGATTTCCTGGAGTTCCTCTCGCTATATTTTTTCCCGAGGTAAAATTCCACCTGGTAGATAGTATCGCTAAAAAGCTGAAGGTAGTGGCTGCTGTAGCCGAAGGTGCTGGTTTGCAAAACGTGACCACCCAGCACAGCCGTATCGAAGACATCAAAAACAGGAAATTCGACTATGTGGTTTCCCGGGCTGTTGCCCCGCTTAAAGATCTTTGGCGCTGGAGCAAACCCCTGCTCCTGAGCCAGTCCAAAGCCCCTGCAGGAATGCCTGGCCCCGGACTTATCTGCCTCAAAGGCGGCGACCTGACAGTGGAAATACAGGAAAGTCTTACGCGCCCCCGCCTGCTTCCTGTAAGCGAGCTTTTTGAGGAGGATTTTTTTGCAGATAAGTATATTGTCTATGTACCCAGGAGCTAGGAAGAGTTTTTACTGTTAATTGCTAAGTGTTTATAAGTAGTCAAACCCTGTTTCTTCCTCCTTATCCCCATTATTCGTAGTTTTTTTACCCTGTATGTGGTATTGCCTACGTCGTTATTAAATCTCATTTTTGTTCCATGAAGGAAATATCCGTTTGTATAGTGGACGATAACCGGGACCTGAGAAACGCACTGGAAGAGATCATCAGTATGTCTGAAGGGTATGAATGCGTAGGTACACTGGGAACTGCAGAGGAAGCAATAAATGAGATACCTGTGATGGAGCCGGATGTGGTGTTGATGGATATTAATCTTGGCGGCACGGAAAGCGGTATTGATTGTGTAAAGGTGTTGAAGCAGCAGGTACCGGCCACCAATTTCATGATGTGTACAGTATACGAAGAAGACGAAAAAATATTTGAGGCGCTCAGTGCAGGAGCCAGCGGTTACATCCTGAAAAAGACTGCTCCTGCCCGCCTCCTGGAAGCTATCCGGGAATTGTACCAGGGCGGCGCTCCGATGAGCAGCCAGATCGCCCGGAAAGTGGTGGCAGCCTTTCAGAGCAAGACCGGCAACACGCAGGACTCTGAGCTTGATGAACTGTCGACCCGTGAAAAAGAGATCTTGGAGCAGTTATCCAAGGGATTGATGTATAAGGAAATCGCAGCGGAACTATTCATCAGCCCCGAAACGGTTAGAAAACATGTGTACCACATTTATGAGAAATTGCATGTAACTAACCGCATTGAAGCAGTCAATAAGTACTTTGGACGGTAATTATTAATATCCCGGAAATACCACGAAAGTGGTATTCCTTTTGCAATGTTAGGAATGTAGATTTGTTATGTATTACGAAAAGTTCTTACAAATTCTACCATTAACCGAAAACCTATCTTTTAGAAACTTGCGAGTGAGAATCTGAGGGCACCTAATCTAAGTTAAAAGCCTTATGCGCTGTGGCACATAAGGCTTTTCTTTTAAAACTATTACTGGCTTCTTATTAGAGTTTAATCCGGTTATTCTGTCGCTCCACATCAGCCATTCTCAACGAAGGATCGATCTCTGCTATTGAAATATCTGCCAGCTTGTGTTTGCTTTCAATGGTATAAGTTTCACTGGTCCACTTCCACGCAGGATACACTTTACGGTTAGAAGCGTCCTCGGGATTTTTCACCCCATACATAAGGTCAAGGGGAATATAATGGACTTCAGTACTGCTGTCTTTGAATGTCAACTGCAGATCAATCGGCATCGGCATCAACCCAACCCTTTTGATCCTGATCTTTGTTATTCCTTTGTCCTCCCATAAACTATCAAAAGCATAGTCTATAGTTTTAGTGGAATTGACCCAATACTCTTTATACCAGTCCAGTTTCATATCACTTACTTTCTCTGAAAGACGGATAAAGTCTGCTGCATTGGGATGTTTGAATTTCCAGAGGCGGTAATATTCCAGCAATATTTTATCGCGGGTATCAGCTCCGGTTATGTATCCAAGTTGTTCCAGGAAAACAGCACCTTTTGAATAAGCCGCTGCTGAATAAGCACTGTTGGTATTAAAGTGATCAGCATGCGTGGTCAATGGTTCTTCCTTATTGCTTTTTACTAAAGAGAAATAACCCCTGTAGTTGCTTTCCTGCGCAAAACCTGCTTTGCCTGCAAGAAAAGCTGACACCCGGCTGGAAGCATAGCTCGTAAATCCTTCATCCATCCAGGCATAAAGTGATTCATTAGTCCCCATAATTCCCTGGTACCAGTTGTGCATCCACTCATGCAGCCAGGCACCTGCTCCGGCCAGCAGAGTAGCCATCGGGTATTCCATACCGCCATCGCCGCCCTGTATAAATGAGTATTGCCTGTAAGTATAAGCACCGAATGTTTTTTCGATATAAGGCAATGCCTTCTCCGCATCGTCCAGTATTTTTTCCCAGGTAGCAGCTTTGGGATCATTTTCCTTATACAATAAATGAAGGGTCAGATCATTTTTTACCTTTCTTGAAAGATGTTTGTAACCGGGATCAGCGGCCCACATAAAATCATGCACATTGGGTGCAATGAATTTCCAGGTCAGTTTATCACCAGCAGGCCTTACCACTTTTGTTCCCGGTGCTTCATAACCATAACCTATCTGCGCTGCATTCTGCAGATAGCCTGTACCTCCCAGTATATAGGTTTTGTCAATAGAAATATTTACTTCATAATCTCCCCATACTCCATAAAACTCGCGGGCAATATAAGGAGTAGGATGCCAGCCTTCGTAGTCATACTCGCACATTTTAGGATACCATTGACTCATGGAATAGCGAACATTGGTATTCGGATTGTCTCTTCCGCTCCGGCGGATCTGCAGTGGCACCTGCGCTTCAAAGTCAAGATCAAAAACAACTTTTGTTTTCGGCAGAATAGGTTTATCCAGTTTCACTTCCAGTATCGTTTCCAGCACTTCAAATTTTTGCGGCCGGCCATTCATTTTAAGAGAGAATATTTTCTGGTAGCCGATCTCTTCGGGTTTCAGGTTCTGTATCCGGTCCTTTACACGGTCGTCCCAGTCCATTCCTCTTCCTGCGGGGATAGTACCCTGGCGGCGGCTACGGGTGTCCATCATACTGCCAGGCTGAAAGGCATTGAAATAAAGATGGTAAAATACACGGGTCAGTGTGTCGGGGGAATTATTCGTGTATTCGAGCTTTTGTTTACCGGTAAAACGATTGGTTTGCACATTCATGTCTACATCCATCACATACTTTACGCGTTGCTGCCAGCGGTCAGGCTGGGCAATAGCGGAAAAGACCAGGGTTATGTAAAGAAAGCAGATAGAGATTTTTTTCATGTACTAATCAGTTTATTGTTATTAGCCTAAAGTCGGTAAATTTCGGGATTTGAGGGTTTAACACAAAAGAAATAGCGGTTTTTATGTATGAATGGTTCCCGCGGTTTGAAATAAACGGGGCTCCCACAAAGACGACAAAGAGCCACAAAGAAATATTTTGTACTGTTTGTTTACCATACCCGCCGGCTAAAAATTAACCGTAAAGCAGCAGTGTGGTAAAGAAACCATTCAATAAAAATCCTTTGTGGCTCTTTGTCGTCTTTGTGTGAATCTAAACTTATTCAGCCTTATAAAGTGATAGCCTCACGCAGCAACCTTCCCTTTGTATTAAAGAAAAGATTCTTTTTCTCCACTCCACTTTTCCTGGCTTTCAACCTGTATTGTGTAATATCGCCTGGCAGGTACATCACTGTCACTTCCTCCACTTCCCGGTCGGCATATTTACTTTTCGAAAACCCTTCCTTCACTTCCTGCGGAAGCTTATCATAAGTCGAGCGCTTCAATGTTTCCCTCCATATCCCTTTATTGGAATAGGTAGCTACCATAGTATCGCCACCCAACTGAAAATGCACATCCACACTTACCAGCTGGTCTTTGTAGTCTATGTTAGAAGCTTCCCGGTACTGGTTGGCAAAAGTTTCCTCTACTGCTTTAGGTATCTTACGTATTTGTGAAAATACCGGTACGCTTGCGCAAAGGAGAATGATCATTCCTGTCAAAAGAGTCTTCTTCATCTGTTCATTTTTATTGTTTTTTTGAGCCAGATGGAACTACCGTTTCATCTGTTCACTTTTATTGTTTTATAATTCGTAGATCAAACTTAAAAACTGTACCAATCCTTTCATTCATTTGCAAATTTCGTCTCAAAATCACCAACACAAACAGTATCCGATTGTTTTTAACT
>CBHEUU010000073.1:0-11335 GCA_965990355.1 uncultured Chitinophagaceae bacterium | reverse complement strand
AATTATACCGATCCAAGGATCGAGTAATCCAAGTATAATTTTTATCAACGTTGTAACCCATATTGGTAAACAGGTTGATCTTTTTATTATTATAATTAAGGTTGGAGGAATAATACTGGGAGCCATACTTTGCTTGTGCATACCCGGTGGCAAAATTGCCTGTCCATCCACCGGCACGGTTCTTTTTTAATTGCAGGTTGATAATGGCATTACCCGCGGCATCATACCTCGCAGGAGGGTTATCGATCAGTTCAATTTTATCCAGGGAAGCTCCAGGTAAAGATTTGAGATAGTTGGCCAGGTCCTGTGCCGACATATACGTTTGCCTTCCGTTGACCAGCAGCAGTATACCGCTTCTGCCATTCAGGCTGATATTACCCTGGTTGTCTACACTCACTCCCGGCGTGCGCGACAACACTTCCAGCACGTTGCTGGCTGCACTTCCAATCATCGCATCTGCATTTACAATGGTCTTGTCAAGGAAATGTTCCAGTAAAGGTTTTTTTGATTTTACAACTACGGCTCCTAATTCCTTTGCTTCGGCGGGTTGAAGGATGATTTCCGGCAATTGCACATTGCTTTGTATACTGTCTACACTAACCAGGCTACGGTAAGCCTGCTGACCGATCACATCAATGGAAAGTATAAACCTGCCGGTATGCAATTGCCGGAAACTGAAATTTCCATTCGCTTCACTGATGGTTGTTTGCACCGGCAGGGAATCCGGCTGGTTCAATAAGCGGATGGTAGCACCGGCTACAGGTTGTTGGTTAATATCTTTTACCTTACCGGTAATGGTTTGTGAAAAAGAAAAGACAGAGACCAGTACAGCTGCGAAACAAAGGATAAAATTTTTCATGATTTTTGTTTGTTACGCAAATATTGCCAGGGCTCATTCCCTCCTGAAATAATAGTGTTGTACCTTGCCTTTCTGCTGATGGAAACCGCTCCAGGCAGGACGAACAAATTGGTCATGCCTGTAAGCCTTTCTGACCGGGAAAAGTGCTTTTTCATCAGCAAAACTTACCCGGGAAAGAGATACAACAGATATTTACCGGTAAGCAAAAAATCACCTATGAGTGTAAGCAGTTTTAAAGACTTTTTTGGCAATAGGTATTATTTCCTGTTCTCCTTTGTACTTGGCATTCCTGTCTGGATAGCATCCCTCACATACGTAAATACGCTGAATATATCGGACTCGGAGACAGTGGCCACAGGGCTTACAATATGTTTCTTCATCGGCGTCTTTGCAGGCCGTTATCTTGGCCGGGCCTGGGTGGCCCGTTATGATAAATCGCCCAGGCCTTTGATCATCGTCCTGTCTTTATTAATAGTAGCCTGCATTTCCTGGCTATTCTTTCACGCAGATTTTCCGCTGAAAGGCAGGGATGCGATCAATCTTCTTTTATATACGCTGCCTTTTATTATTACCAGCCTGGCCGCTGGCATGGTAGTAAAACTGGTCCGGTCCATTACCCAAAAACAACTGACAGAAGCCAGAACAGCTGCTGCCCAAAGCAAGGGAGAACTTCAATTGCTTCAATCGCAACTTAGTCCGCATTTCCTGTTCAATACGCTGAACAACCTTTATGGATTGTCCATTACGCAACATGAAAAAATACCACCGCTGCTGCTCCGTCTTTCTGAACTGTTGCGCTATTCTGTGTATGAGGCAGGGGAAACTTATGTGCCATTAAAAATGGAACTGGATTATATCAATAACTATATCGAGTTTGAAAAAATAAGAATGGGCAACCGGCTGGTGCTGACAACAGAGATCCAGCATCTTTCAGGCAACGAGATAAAGATCGCGCCGATGCTGCTGATCGTATTTATTGAAAACGCATTTAAATATGCCGGAAATACTTCTGCAAAACAGTCGTTCATTGATATAAAACTGGCAACCGAAGGCAACCTGATCGCTTTCAGGGT
This sequence comes from uncultured Chitinophagaceae bacterium, assembly GCA_965990355.1. GTDB lineage: Bacteria > Bacteroidota > Bacteroidia > Chitinophagales > Chitinophagaceae > Terrimonas_A. The sequence continues at coordinate 9,403 of CBHEUU010000073.1, read as the reverse complement.
CAGCAATTCTTACAGCAAAGAAAAAGTGGAGCGCAAACTGCAGGGGAAAAGCAGTGGCATGGGGCTTGCCAACGTATACAAGCGGCTGGAATTATTATATCCCGCCGAACATATATTAGACATACAGGAAGAGGAAGAAAAATATACGGTAACTCTTAAAATCAAAAGCAGAAAATGACCTATAAATGTGTGATCGCGGAAGATGAGCCTATTGCCCGTGAGATCATTCAAACTTATTGCAGTCATCTCCCTTATCTTGAAGTAGTAGCTTCCTGTGGCAATGCACTTGAAGCCAAGATGGTGCTGCAGCAACAAAAAGTGGATATCCTTTTCCTTGATATTAATATGCCGGTAATGGATGGTGTTTCTTTCCTGAAAAGCCTGAAAACACAACCACAGGTGATTTTCACCACCGCATATAAAGAATACGCCGTGGATGCATTTGAACTATCAGCAGTTGATTACCTGCTTAAACCATTTTCCCTCGATCGGTTTATGATGGCGGTAGATAAGGCCGTGGAGCGATTGCAAACACACACCAGCATACCTAAACCTGCAGAAGAAAAACCTGCTGAAGATTTTGTGTTCATCAAAACAGATAGGAAGATCTTCAAAATAAAATATGATGAACTGCTTTATGCAGAAGCCAATGGCAACTTCACCAGGATCGTAACTACTACACAAACTTTTTCACCCGGTATGACATTTGCCAGCGCAGAAGAATTGCTACCACGTCCGGTTTTTTTGCGGATACACCGGTCATTTATCATTAATAAATCCAAAATCAGTCATATAGAAGGTAACAGGGTTTTTATCGGGGAGAAGGAAATTCCTATTGGCAGTAATTATAAGGAAGAATTTTTGAAGGAAATTGGGCTGGATTTGTAATCCGGGTTTCACACAATTAAAAATTCCATATAGGAGCCGAAACTTTTTAGCATCTTTAGCATGTTATTTACTTTGGACGACTAAAAGAACGTCTTATTAAAAATAATGGACAATACAATTGAAAGGGTCCGCAGGATCATAAACTTCCTGTTACCCCTGTTTATCCTACTTAGCTATGGGTGCAACCGCTCCTCTTCCACGTTGTATCCTTATAAAGATGCAAAGCTTCCCATCGAGGACCGTGTAAACGACCTGCTGGGCAGGATGACACAAGAAGAAAAATTCTGGCAATTGTATATGATTCCCGGCGACCTTGACCATGCCTCGCCTGGTCAATATAAAAACGGGTTGTTCGGGTTCCAGGTAAGTGCTGCTACCACGGGCAACGGTGATGCAGCACAGCAAATATTATCCTACAATAACCAGCAGGAAGACGCTTATAGCCTGGCTAAAAAGGTCAATCGCATACAACGGTATTTTGTAGAAGAAACAAGACTGGGCATTCCGCTTTTGTTCTTCGATGAAGCATTGCATGGTTTATTACGTGATGGTGCTACTGCATTTCCGCAGGCCATTGCTCTGGCAGCCACGTTTGACACTACTATCATGCGACGTGTGTCAACAGCTATTGCCGATGAAACAAAACGGCGGGGTATCCGCCAGATCTTAAGCCCTGTTGTTAATCTTGCAAGCGATGTCCGCTGGGGACGTACAGAAGAAACGTATGGTGAAGATCCTTTTCTCGTATCCGAAATGGGAGTTGTGTTTGTCAGTTCTTTTGAACAAAAAAATATAGTTACTACCCCAAAACATTTTCTTGCCAATGTTGGAGATGGTGGCAGGGACAGTTATCCTATTCATAGCAGTGAGCGCTTACTGGAAGAAACACAGCTCCTGCCATTCAAAGCATGTTTTGAAAGAGGGGGCAGCCGGTCAGTAATGACAGCATATAACTCTTTAAATGGAGAAGCCTGTACAGCCAATGAATGGCTGCTGAGAAAGAAACTCAAACAGGAATGGAATTTTAAAGGATTCGTTATTTCCGATGCAGCCGCTACCGGCGGCAGCTATGTGTTGCATAATACAACAGCCGATTATCCTGAATCCGGCGCACAGGCCATCACAAACGGATTGGACGTGATCTTCCAGACAGAATATAAACACCACGAACTATTTGATCCGCATTTTTATGATGGCAGTATCGATCAAAAAAAAATTGATGAAGCTGTAGCACGTGTACTTCGTGCCAAATTTCAACTGGGGCTTTTTGACCATCCTTATGTTGACGAAAATGAAGCCAGTAAACTACCAAACCATAAACCACTTGCAAAAGAAGCCGCAATGGCTTCCATGGTCCTTTTAAAAAACGAAAAGAATATTTTGCCACTAGCAGGTAATCTGAAAAAAATATCACTGATCGGAACAGATGCAAAAGAAGCCAGGCTGGGAGGATATAGCGGACCGGGCAATGGAAAAGTATCCATAGAAGAAGGGATAAAACAGCGGCTGGGCAGCCAGGCAAGCCTGTTATATGCTGAAGGCCCTGGAAGAAGTGAACACAGTTATGAGCCGGTTGCAAGTGAAGCCCTTTGGCACAAAGAAAACGGCGAAAACAAACCCGGATTAAAATTCACTGTTTTTGATAATATCACTTTAACAGGAACCCCTGTTGAAAGCGGAGTAGATAATGCTCTTAACAAAACCTGGACATTATCCCGGCCATCCCCTCAATTAAAAAAGGATTTCTATTCAGTACGCTGGGAAGGCATCCTGAAACCAACCCATTCCGGTTATTATAAGATCGGGCTGGAGGGAAATGACGGGTATCGTTTATACATAAATGATCAATTGCTGATCGACAACTGGAGCAAACAATCTTATCATGCAAAACTGGTCGAGCATCCCTTAGAAGCAAACCAGGAATATAATATCCGGGTTGAATTTTTTGAACCTGTCAGCAACGGACGCATCCGCCTGATCTGGGATAAACACGATGATCGCGGAGAAAAGATCGCGCAGGCAGTAGCCGTTGCAAAAAAATCAGAACTGGCAATTATCGTGGCCGGTATTGAAGAAGGAGAATTCAGGGACAGGGCTAGTTTATCACTGCCAGGTAAACAGGAAGAACTGATCAATCGCGTAGCGGAAACAGGCGTGCCAGTTGTAGTAGTGCTGATAGGCGGAAGTGCAATTGTGATGAATAACTGGATAGAAAACGTAAACAGCATCCTGCATGCATGGTACCCGGGTGAAGAAGGTGGTCATGCAGTAGCAGGCGTATTGTTTGGCGATTATAATCCCGCTGGCCGTTTACCTGTCAGCTTCCCGCTGAGTGAGGCACAATTACCTCTTGTATACAATCACAAACCAACTGGCAGGGGCGATGATTATGTTAATCTCACCGGAAGGCCATTGTTCCCATTTGGCTTTGGGCTCAGCTATACGCAATTTGATTATGGAAATATCCGCCTCGAAAGAGATACAATTGCTAACAGTGAATCAGCAAAAGTTTTTTTCCATTTAAAGAATACAGGAAAAGTTCAGGGAGAAGAAGTAGTTCAATTGTATATAAAGGACAACCTGTCTTCTTTATCACAGCCCGTTTTAGCATTAAAAGGCTTTAAAAGAGTAATGCTGAAAGCTGGTGAATCAAAGGAGTTGAGCTTCGACATCAAACCTTCAGCATTGCAATTGTTGAATAAGGATATGAAATGGGTAGTGGAGCCCGGTGATTTCAGTATTATGATTGGTGCATCTTCGGCGGATATCCGTTTGAGAACCACTTTGACTGTCCGTTAATACAATTACTAATTAAGTTTTGCATCCTTGTATGGTTGATCAAGCAAACTGTTTGGTTTTAAATAAACATAGTTGTTTTGAAAATCAAGAATGGTATTGAATCTTTTCAAAACTTCATTTCCCAGTATATGTGTTTTAAACCTTGCCGGGTTGCCGGTTGTAAGAAGCTGAACAGGAATGTTCAATAGTTTTTGCTTGCCGAGGTTTAGCCGTTCATTGTTTACTGTTATAACCGGGATCTCTTTCCCCTGCCCGTTTTTCATGATCACCTTCTTGATTATTTCGAGGTCTTTTGGGTAATGCTGTTCATTCATGATCGAAGTGTCCAGCATTATAGTCCTTTGATAACCGTTGTCGAACAGGAACCGGCTCTTAAATTTATCGTTCTTCACTTGCAGCTCCGCCTGTATGCAAAACAGCGTATGCGTATATTCAATATCAAATTTTGAATACTGCCTGCTGATTGCAGACAGCCGGGAATGAACAATAAAAAGATTTTTATCATAGTCTATCTCAACAATCTTTCCGTCAAACAGATCCCAGCCAAACCGCCCATCTGTTCCCTGTCCCGATAATTCAACAGGATAAACCCGCAGGCTGTCCCAGATTAAATTCCCGATCTGTAAAGTATTATCCGCCTTTTCATCTGAAGATAAATGTGTTTTATTCCTGATAGCATCGTTGGTCAGCAGCAATCCTGTTGTTCCCGAATCAAATTTCAGGTCTAAAGTATCCATCTTGTTAAGAATGGCTTTAAGCTTTACATTATTGAATTCGGTCAGCACAAACCGGAGTGTGTCGGGAGTTTCGATCTTTTGACTGGAATAGTTTTTTATTGGCAGGCTTTCGATCCTTGTATAGCAGGTGTCTTTACCGTTGAGTAAAACAATAAAATCGAATTTTTCATTGGGTTTAATCTTCGCTTTAATAGAATCAATATCCGTATAGAATTTGACCCATTTGGGCTTGATACTCTTGGTAATAGTAAATAAATCAAACCCGGTTCCCGGGCTTAAATTCCAGCCACGCCGCTCATCTTCACCTTCTATAATGAATGCTTTTTTGGAGCTGGCCTTAATCACCGGCAGGTTCTTTTGAGCAAATACAAAGGACGAAAGGAGCGAAAGGAGAATTAAGATTGAGATTTTCATACTAATAAATCAGGTTGTAATGATACAAAGAAAATGACTTCAAAATCCGGCAGGGAAATCCTTTTTAACCTGTTTCCGCTAAGATGCCGTATAAATGCCGTAGTTGATTATCAAATAATTAAAAGCCAGCCCGCTATATTTGTTCTATAAAATTTATTTTTTAATGCCCGCCGTCTTTTCCGCTGAAAAATTGGTGCTGCTAAGGAAAACAAAAGGATACAGCCAGGAAAAACTGGCGGCAAAAGCAGGCATTAATATCCGTAGTTTACAACGCCTGGAGAAAAGTGAAGTGCAGCCGCAGCCCCATACATTAAAGATGCTGGCAGACGCTTTGGAAGTTCCGGTAGAAGATCTTTTTGACGCGGCGCCTCCCCAAAAATCCTCTTCTATGAAGGCGCTTATCCATTTTTCTTCCCTGGGCGGGATGATCTTTCCTTTGGGAAACCTGATCGCTCCCCTGGCTTTATGGCTTTACAAAAAACAGCAGTTCCCGGAAATATCGGAAGATGCCAGGCCTGTGCTGAATTTCCAGATCAGTATGACCTTATATATTTTCATTGCCCTCGCACTGTTTTTTTCAATACCCGGCTTTGGCTGGATGCTGATCCTTATTGTGCTGCTGGCCTTCTGTATGTTCTTACTGCCCGTCATCGGCGGGTTTAATACCTTAAAAGACCGTTCCTTTTCTTACCCCTTAACTATAAAATTTTTGTCATGAAGAAATTACTGCTTGGCAGTTTACTGTTCGTGAACACTGTTCATGCACAGGTATCCGGCGATGTCACTCAATTAAACGGATCGGTGGTAAAGGCAGATCAGCTTACCAAAACCATCCAGCACATTATTGACACAGAGCGTGTCACCGGGTTATCGGTTGCCGTTATTCATCACGACAAAATGGTGTACCAACATTCTTTCGGGATAAGAAACATGAACACCAGGCAACCCATGGATGCGCAGACAATTCAATACGCCGCTTCTTTTACCAAGCCCTTGTTTTCCTATATTTTTTTGCAGCTTGTAGATAAAGGCATATTTGAATTGGACAAGCCCATTTATCTCTACTTAAAAAAACCGATCAGCGAATACCCCAAGTTCCAGGATCTCGCAGATCAGGAGGACGGGTTCAGGAAAATAACAGCGAGAATGATCCTGAGCCACAGCTCAGGTTTGCCGGTATTACGGTATATGTACGGTGATAAATTGACACTGATCGCAGACCCCGGAAGAAAATTTTATTACTCCAATGAAGGAATGAACCTCCTTGGATTTATAGTGGAAGAATTTACCGGAAAAACCCTGGAGACATTAGCACAAGAACTGGTGTTTGCACCATTAGGCATGACCAACACGGGTATGGTTTGGCATAAAGAGTTTGATCAAAACTTTGCTATGGGCCACGACAGCAAAGACACCGTATTGGGTGCGCAAAAAAGAAAGGAAGCCCGGGCAGCCGGATCAATGGCGACCACCACTACGGATTATGCAAAATTTTTAATCGCTCTTCAACAAAAAAAGGGGCTCTCTCCTGCTTCATACAATGCCATGCTCACTCCGCAAATGAAGATCACCAGCAAGAGGGGATTTGGTCCAAGGCGCGACAGCCTTACCCATCAGTATGATGCTATCGGGCTTTCATGGGGTTTGGGTATTGGATTATTTACATCTCCTTATGGCAAAGCCTGCTTCCATACGGGTCATACTGAAGGCTGGCAAAACTATTGGGTAAGTTTTCCGGAAAAAGGCATCACGATAATATTAATGAGCAATAGCGACAATTTTGAGCTTTCAGCAAAAGCAATTCTGAAAGAAAGTATTGGAGATGTTTATTCACCGCTGGAATGGCTTGGTTATTTTGATAAATAACCAGAAGAGCAGTCAGACATTTTAAAATGTCTGACTGCTCTCATCAATTTGTTTTGCCTGGTGAGAAAATACCTATTATGATAATTGCATCTTCTCTGTATAAATATTACCAAATCGATCAGTAGCTCTCACTACTATTTCTTTCACATCTGCCGAAGGAACAGCAGCAAAGAAATGATCACTGAACACATGCATATTCGCAGGAAAATTGGCTACCACCACAGGATCCTGACACCTGATCTGTTTCATATTTCCCTTTACCACACCATCTTCCAACCATTCCACTTTCCATTTTGTATCCCAGTTCCATACGTTTGCAACAACCGACTTGGGATCAGCCGCTGCTTTACCAGGAGCATACAGCGTCATTTGCTGTTCTTTTGGTATGCCTGTTCCTTTATAATACCATTTTACTTCATCGCCATCCACTTCGTATACACCATAGCCATTGGGTGTGCCGTCAACAGCAATGTTTTGCGGACGCCACCAGGCCCCACAAACAGTGCCGTGGTTGTGCTCCATGATATTATCCTTTTCCCAGTTTTCATTCCAGTGTGTATGGCCCGACATAATATGCACTTTATACGGTTTTAGTAATGCATATAAATGTTCCCTGTTACTTACCACACCGCCCAGGGGTTCTTCTTTTAATTTCTCTCTTTCTTTCAGGTTGTTATTGGTGGGGATATGAAGACTCACAATCACCGTTGAACCGGCAGGTACGTATTTAAGGTCCTGTTCCAGCCAGTTAAGCTGACTATCGGTGATATAACCAAGATAATTATGCCCGCGGCCAACAAAGAATACGTCGTCAATAAACACATAATGCACTTTACCCCTGTTAAAAGAAAAATAACCGGGACCAAATAACTGGTGGAATTTGTGTTGTGAGCCTTCATCACCCCTTGCGGCATAAGTCATATCATGGTTGCCAATGATCTGGAAGAACGGTATGCCTGTGCCAGCTACTGCTTTTGCATATTCGTCATACAGGTCGGCGCGGTCATGCACCAGGTCACCGACAGATATGCCATGCACAGGGATATTACCCAATGACCGAACGGTTGCAGCAGTATCAGGGGTAGATACATTAATAAGTGTAACAGCGTCCTCATCCTTCACCATCTGTGTATCAGCCCATACGATCACGGCATGCTTATGATCATCAATATCATTTTTCTGAAGTGTGAAATTGGCTGTATTCGCCGTTTCTGTTTTATTGATCCGCTGATAAAAACGTGCAATACCATTTTCATGAGGGATATGATAACCCGAAGGAATCGTGATAAATACAAACTCTGCATCTGAATGCAGGGCGATCTGGTAATTACCACTTTTATCAGTAGTGGTCACCGTATAGCCATCACTCACTACTACATTCGCCAGTCCTTTACCGGCTACCTGTACTTTTCCTTTTACATTGGCCGGACCAGCAGCGTTGCCCGTTGCCAGCAGGTGACCAGCAGGTATGGTTGTTACAACACCCATACTGGCCACATTTTTTAAAAAATCTCTTCTTTGCATAAACCTGAGTTACTAATTATTATTGAGGGTATCCGTCATTTTGAGTAAGATCAGGGTTCAGTTCCCTTTCTGATTGCGGAATGGGGAACAAAAGCCTGGAGTTCGTAACATTATATGAATCGGGCGACAAATAACTGAACTGTTGTTTCAACGCAATACCATGTGCCGTCATTACCTGTATCGCCTGGCCCGTTCTCACCAGATCATGCCAGCGGTGATTTTCAAAGGCAAGCTCCACTCTTCTTTCATGATCAATGATCTTTCTTAGTTCAGTTTGATCAACGGTAGTGATATTATGCAACTGATCTCCAAAAGCCCTTACCCTGACCCTGTTCAAAGGAGCCAATGCGAGTGCTGATTTTCCCTGTTGTTCATTCAGTGCCTCAGCCAACAACAACAAAGCATCTGCATAACGGTAGATAGGCCAGTTGTCATTGGTATTATTAGCAGCTGCATGCGTGTGCAGGTATTTCTTCGTATACGGTACGCCTATCTTACCGGCGGCTGGTGTATAGTTGATCACACTTTTATTAGCCGAAATCACAAAAAGATCACTTGCATTATAACTGCCTTCGGCAATTCCGATCGAAGCATCTTTCCGTTTGTCATCTGCTTCATAAGCATCTATCATGTCAGGAGTCGGAGTATTCCATCCACCGGTAGTGGAATTATCGGTTACAACACCTGTTACCAGTTTGGTGTCTTTTGTTCTTGGTAAGAATTGGTAAATAAAATTGCTGGGTTGGGAGCCTACTGCTGTTCCTTCTTTATACTGTACCTCAAATAGAGATTCTTTGCTGTTTTTGTTAGCGGGGGAAAACACATCAGCGTAATTGGGCAGAAGATCATAACCCATTCCCTGCAATGTATTCAGCAGCGTTTCTGCCTCTGGATATTTCTTTTGGGTAATGTATACTTCCGCCAGCAGTATGGTGGCGGATCCTTTTGTTGCCAGGCCACTTTGAGGAAATGCTGAAGGTGCTGCCAGCTCTTCGATGGCATCTTTCGCATCTGCAATGATCTGGTTGTATACTTCATCCACACTGGAGCGGTTTAAAAATGCTTCTTCTGCCATAGTCACTTCTTTTAAATACAGGGGAACTCCTCCGAAAAGCCTGACCAGTTTAAAATAATTCCATGCTCTCAGAAATTTTGCCTGTCCATCAATATCGGCT
>CBHEUU010000072.1:0-11342 GCA_965990355.1 uncultured Chitinophagaceae bacterium | reverse complement strand
AAGAAAGAGTAGGTGATAAATTTGACGAGCAGGATGAAAGCATGCTGAAGATCGATATCCACAAAAGCATTCCTGAACTGCTGATGGATAATACCGACCGTAACAGAACTTCTCCTTTTGCTTTCACCGGTAACAAATTTGAGTTCCGCGCTGTAGGTTCATCTGCCAACTGCGCCAACCCAATGACGATCCTGAACACAGTAATGGCTGAAACCCTGAAGCTATTCAAGAAAGATGTGGATGCCCTTATTGAATAAGGTGAAAAGAAAGAGATCGCTATCATGCATGTGATCCGCGAGTATATCGTTGCCAGCGAAAAAGTATTGTTTGAAGGTGATGGTTACAGCGATGCATGGGAAAAAGAAGCACATAAAAGAGGTCTTCCCAACGTAAAAACAACTCCGCTTGCACTGGATGCAATGGTTACTGAAAAAGCCAAGCATCTGTTTGAAAGCAATCATATCTATTCACATTCAGAACTGGAAGCGCGTCACGAGATCGAACTGGAAAAATATATCAAGAAAGTACAGATCGAAGGCCGTATCATGGGTGAACTGGCAACCAGCCATATCCTGCCTCCGGCTATCCGCTACCAGAACCTGCTGGCTAAAAACATCAACGGTTTGAAAGAAGCGGGCCTGCCTGAATCAGCTTACAGTAACCAGAAACAAATACTGGACAAGATCTCTGAGCATATCAACAAAGCCAGTGACCTGGTTGAAAAAATGATCGAAGCAAGAAAGATCTGTAATGCTATTGAAGATACACGTACGAAAGCTATCGCTTACCAAAGCCAGGTAAAAGATGCTTTCTTTGACGAAATACGCTACCACGTAGACAAACTTGAACTGCTGGTAGATGATAAAGAATGGTATTTGCCGAAATACAGGGAAATGCTGTTCCTGAGATAAGTTTTATCACACATGAGAAAACCCAAGCCTCCCTGGATTCTTCCGGGAGGCTTTTTTTATGGAATTCCATTAAGTATTGAGCATTGAATATTCAATGCTCAATTAAAATTAGCTTTCATCACTCTCAGCACATTTCCTCCCAGTATTTTCTTTATTGATTTTTTGGAATAACCGCGGCGGACCAATTCAGCGGTGATCCTGGGATAAGTAGTAACGTCTTCCAGGCCCACAGGCAGTGAACTTATACCATCGTAATCGGAACCAAGCCCAACATAATCATCGCCTACCAGTTTTACGATATAGTCGATATGGTCCACCAGGTCAGCTAAAGAAGGGCGCAGTTTTTCCATCTCAGTGCGGTAATAATCCCGCCATTGCCTGCGCATCAGCGATGAATCTTTTGATATGGCAAACAGTGAATCCTGTTTATGCTTGCGCTCTCCTGCATCAAACTGATCCTGGCGTTGTGCAAATGCTTTGCTGATAAATCCTGAATAGAAATTAATGCAGATCACTCCCCTGTTCTTTGCCACTGCTTTTATCTGATCGTCTTTCACATTGCGGAAAACGGGACAGAGTGTCCAGACTGAACTGTGTGAAAGCAACACAGGCTTTGTAGTAGTGGCGATAGCATCATAAAATGTTTGTTCACCTGTATGGGAAAGGTCCACCATCACACCAAGTTCATTCAGTTTCTTTACTACCTGTTTACCAAAGTCAGTGAGCCCTTTGTGTTTCAGGTCGCCGGGATGTTCTGTTTCATCCATTGCACTGCTGGCCCAGGAAGTGCTGTTGTTCCAGGTCAACGTGAGATACCTCATGCCACGGAGATATAATGCATTCAGTTTTGCCAGGTCATCTTCGATCATGTGGCCGCCTTCCACGCCAATAAGGCACGCGAGCTTGTTTTTCTTTACAGCTCTTCTTACACTCCGGTAAGAAGTGATCTCAGCCATTCTGTGATAGTTGCGAAGTATCAGCCGTTTCAGGGAATCTATCTCTTCATTCGCATCGAGATAAAAAGATTTGCCACGTGGTTTTTCGCCAGTCCAGACGGAAAAAAACTGCACATCCAATCCGCCTTCTTTCCAGCGGTCAAGATCGCTTTGGCCTTGCGTTTGGCGGTGTGAAATATCAATGCCTTCAAGAGTAAGGGAACTGAGCACATCGTTGTGGGTATCAACAACGGTAGCTTTTCGATGAATGCTTTTTGCTGATTGCCCCGCGGAAAAAAAAGAAATAAATAAGAGTAGTGGGACCAATGCTTTTTTCATTGGCAGTTTGATTTGCACCTAAAGTTATGAATGTGCTCGCAAAGAACTATTTTATTCTTTGTGCTCTTTGTTGTCTTGGTGGGATATAATTCCCCACCAAGACAACAAAGAGCACAAAGGCTTTAAGAAAACTGTGGGCAAAAAAAAATCCCGGCTTGTGGCCGGGACTGAAGGTTTTTATCTAAGTTGGAACGACTCCAGGAATTTGGTGTTAAAATCACCGCTTCTGAACCGTTCATCCTGCATCAGTTGCAGATGGAAAGGAATAGTTGTTTTCACTCCTTCTATCACGTATTCGCTAAGGGCGCGGTACATGGTAGCGATTGCTTCATTGCGGGTGCGTGCTACAGTGATCAGTTTGCCGATCATGGAATCATAATATGGCGGGATCACATAGCCGGCATACACGTGGCTGTCCACCCTTACACCATGGCCGCCTGGTTGGTGCAGCGTGGTGATACGGCCGGGTGAAGGACGGAAATCATTATATGGATCTTCTGCATTGATACGGCACTCGATTGAATACATCTGCGGGATATAATCTTCACCGGAGATGCGTTCGCCCATGGCTATCTTGATCTGTTCTTTGATGAGATCAAAATTGATCACTTCTTCTGTAACGCAATGCTCAACCTGGATACGGGTATTCATTTCCATGAAATAGAAATTCCGGTGCTTATCAACCAGGAACTCTATCGTGCCCACGCTTTCATAATTGATAGCGCTTGCAGCTTTCTTGGCCGCTTCTCCCATTTTAGCGCGGAGCTCATCCGTCATAAAAGGAGAAGGTGATTCTTCCACCAGTTTCTGGTGCCTGCGCTGGATAGAGCAGTCCCTTTCGCTGAGGTGGCACACATTGCCATATTGATCACCGGCTACCTGTATCTCGATGTGCCGGGGTTCTTCCACAAATTTTTCCATGTAGATCCCGTCATTCTTGAAAGAAGCAGCTGCTTCTGCTTTGGCAGTATCATATGCTTTTTCCATTTCGCTTTCCTGCCACACAATGCGCATGCCCTTACCACCACCGCCGGCAGTAGCTTTGAGAATAACAGGATAACCCATATTGCGTGCAAGACCTTTGGCTTCATCGAGGCTTTGCAATAACCCTTCACCACCAGGTACTACAGGCACACCGGCTTTGATCATGGTTTCTTTTGCGGTGATCTTATCACCCATACCATTGATCATATCGGCTGTGGGGCCGATGAACTTGATGCCATGATCATTGCAGATGCGGGCAAACTTGGCATTCTCTGCCAGGAAGCCATAACCAGGGTGCACTGCATCAGCATTGGTGATTTCCACCGCCGCCATGATATGCGCAATATTGAGATAGGAATCGCTGCTTTGAGGTTTGCCGATACAAACGGCTTCGTCTGCAAATTTCACATGCAGGCTATCGCGATCTGCTGTGGAATAAACAGCTACCGTTTTAATGCCCATTTCCCGGCAGGTTCTGATTACACGAAGTGCGATCTCACCACGGTTTGCGATCAGTATTTTTTTAAACACGAATTGTCAATTAAGATTAAAAAATCACAGCCTAACATCGTTTAAGGTTTAAGGGTTAATAAGTTCAAAAGTTTAAGGCTGACCCCTGAGGTGTTAAACTTTTAAACCATTAAACATCTTAAACTTTAAAGCCATTAAACATCTTAAACTTTAAAGCCATTATGGTTCTACGAGGAACAACGGTTGATCATACTCCACGGGTGAAGCATCTTCTACCAATACTTTTACGATTTTACCGCTGACTTCGCTTTCGATTTCATTGAAAAGCTTCATGGCTTCGATAATGCAAACCACTTTACCCGGAGCTACTTCGTCACCCACTTCAACGAAGTTGGGTTTGTCGGGGGAAGCCTTGCGATAGAATGTACCGATCATCGGGCTTTTGATAGTGATAAGGTTGGAAGGTGTGGCTGCTTCAGAAGCTTTTGCTTTTTCAGCAGCAGGGGCAGCCGGTTGGCTGGCGGGAAGCGGCGGTGCAGAATAAACCGGGGCAGCGGAAACAGCCTGGACAACCTGTGTCACCTGCTCTTCTTTTTGCTTGATCGTTACCCGGAAATCCTTTTGCTCGATCGTCAGCTCTCCGATATTTGATTTGTTGATCATTTTGATCAACTCCTGGATCTGTTTAAAGTCCATGTTTTTCAATTTAACAGGTATTTTATTTTTCTAAACAGATCATATCATTTACCCTTTAATAGTGAAAATGTTATGATCCGGCGTTTTTAATCTTTAATTAATGAAAAGGACGGCTAAGATAGGGAAATCAATTTCAGCAAATCAAGTATTTTTTCCCGTTTTTAGCCCAAAATCAGCCGAAATCTATGAAAAATGGCCTGAAATCGAGCGATTCCAGGCCATTTTCGGTAGAGTTCTTTTTTATTCTTTTACCCTTTCCACATACTCACCGGTCTTGGTGTTGATGCGGATCAGTTCGCCTTCATTGACAAACAGGGGTACACTTACAGTAGCGCCGGTTTCAACAGTCGCAGGTTTCAGTGTACGGGTAGCTGTATCACCCCGGAGACCAGGCTCTGTGTAGGTTACCAGCATTACGATCTTATCAGGCAATTCTACACTCATCGGTTGTTCTGTTTCTGTATTGATCAATACAGCCACTTCCTGGCCATCTTTTAAGAATTGAGGAGCATCCACCAGGCTTTCCTGGAGGGCAACCTGCTCAAAAGTTTCAGTATCCATGAAGTTATACCCTGTATCATCCTTGTAAAGAAATTGGTAAGCCCTTTTCTCTACACGTACAGGATGAATGGTATCACCTGAGTTCCAGGTCTTTTCGATAGAGCGGTTATTGTCCACCCCTTTCAGTTTTGCCCACACTTTCGCTGCCGCACGGGCCGTTTTGTTTTCACCAAACTCTACAACGGAGTAAAGGCTGCCATCCAGTTTGATGATCATGCCACGGCTGATATCTGCAGTATTTGCCATAAAAAATCTTTTTTGAGGCGGCAAAGATAGGGTTTGCCCTCCGTAAACCAAAGAGAAAGCCATTGGCCGGAAAGACATGTTAAGTTTTGACCAGGGCCATTTCAAGTCTTGATCTTTATCAGTATTTTGGAGTTTTGCCAGACTGGCTTTATGAGAAAAATTACCAAAACCCTTTTCCTGCTCCTGGTAGCAGGCTGCTTATCCTCGCATGCTCAATTGGTTGTTACTACCAATAGTGATCCCATTGCGCTGGCACAACGCCTTGCAGGGGAAGGAGTAGCCATCAGCAATGTTACCCTTACAGGGAATCCAAACATGACCGGTTTTTTTAAGAATACAGGGAATAATAAAATCGGGATTGACAGTGGGATCGTTATTACCGACGGAAGAGCTAAAACCCAGGGTGGCTCCATCATGGGCGTGGATGGAAACAGCAATATGCTCGCCAACAATTTCTGGAACCTTCCCGGTGATGCCGACCTCGCTGCAGCAATCGGTGCTACTCCATCAGAGGGAAAGGATGCTTGTGTGCTGGAATTCGATTTTATTCCGCAAGGAGAAAAGATCCAGTTTAATTATGTGCTGAGCTCAGAAGAATATACGCCCAATTTTGTGTGCATGTACAATGATGCATTTGCATTTTTTATATCAGGACCTGGTATTACGGGAAAGAAAAACATCGCCCTGATACCTGGCACCAGCATACCTGTTTCCATCTTTAATATAAACAACGTTCCCGGAGGTACCTGCCCCAACAATGGTAAATATTATATTGACAACACTTCCAACAGATGGCTCACACATAATGGCCATACTACTGTACTTACTGCAGAATCAGAAGTGCAGCCCTGCCAGACCTATCACCTGAAGCTGGTGATAATGGATGTAGGAGATGATCAATATGACAGTGGTGTTTTTTTGCAGGCCAAAAGCCTGGTTTCAGAACCATTGAAAATAGATAATAAAAATCCGCTCAATGATATGAACCAACCTTACCTCGCTGAAGGTTGCCGCAATGGCGCTATTCATATCACCAGGCAGACAAAAAATCCCTATCCTCAGGTGGTGAATCTTATTTTTGGCGGTACAGCTATCAATGGAACGGATGTGGCTACCCTGCCTTCTCTTGTAACTATTCCTGCCAATGATTCTGTGGTAGTAGTACCTATTGTTGCCCTTGCAGATTTCGTAGATGAAGGCATTGAAAAACTTAAGATTTATGTATCTGCCGGCTGTGCCAACTCTTATTCGGACAGTATTGAACTGGAGATACGTGATATAGATCTTTTAGCCATTACACCGGCAGACAGTTCAGCTATTTGCCGGAACAGCTCAGTGCAATTGCAGGCAGAAACAGGTTATGCAGCTTATAGCTGGACAGGTGCCGGTATTAATAATACAGCCATCAGTGATCCGGTGGTTAAGCCTGCGATAGACAGATCCAATTATATCTGCACGGCTACTTTAGGTGATTGCGTGGCGAAGGATTCTGTGTTATTGAAATGGAAAACTGTAGAATTGGAAAACAAAACGGATATTAATTGTAAAGATGGATTAACAGGACAGGTAACGGTAAAAGGCAATAACTGGGAAGCACCATTAACTTATTCAGCAGATGATCAGCCTTATCAGGCATCCAATACATTGCAAGGACTTGGAGCCGGCACCCATACCATAAGAATAAAAGATGCTTCTGGTTGTATTGATTCGATAGAAGTGGATCTTGTGCAATTATACCCCGACCTGACAGTGGCCCTTGTGCAAACAGCAGCAAGCTGCAATATTATACCAGATGGCCAGGTAACCATTACTCCGTCAGGAGGCCTTAGCCCCTACTCATATTCTTTAACAGGCAATAATTACCAGGTTGCAAATTTGTTTATCACATCGCATGGTAGCCAGCAGGTATATGTGAAAGACAATAATGGTTGTATTGCACAAGGATCGATCACCGTTGGTCTGGATAATATAGTCAGCATAGATGCAGGCGAAGCTGTTACTATCTGTGAAGGCACAACACAAGTGCTGAATGCGAGTTCCAATGCTGCCAGTTTTGTATGGTCCCCTGCCCTTTCACTGAACAATGCCAGCCTGCTGCAACCTTCCGCCACACCTGCTGATACAACACGATACTATGTAATTGCTACGCTAGGCGTTTGCACCAAAATAGATTCAGTAGATGTCAATGTAAGAGCAGCCCCCATACCGGATGCAGGAAAAGACACAGCTATCTGTTATGGCAAAACCATCGTACTGGAAGGATCAGGAGGTGTGGCTTATGAATGGTCGCCATCAACCAATACAGTTTCTGATCTCAACAATGCACAGCTGACAATAAAAGGACTGCAAACGATCAACTATTATCTGAACGTAACGGATATACATGGTTGCCATTCGTTGCAACAAGACATGGTACAGGTGAAAGTGACACCTCCGCTGAAATTATTTGCAGGCAACGATACTATCCTTACCATGAACGAACCAATGCGGCTGCATGGGCAGGATTTAAATAACAGTGGCATCACTCAATGGAGTTGGTCGCCGGCCAGCAACCTGGACAATGCTTTTGCGCAATCACCACTTGCTGTTTTCGCTACACCGGTGCTGAGCTATCCTTACGAATATGTGTATACGCTTACAGGCACTACGCCGGAAGGCTGTGAAGGGAAAGATGAGATCAGGATCAAAGTGATACAGGGCCCGGAGATCTATGTTCCTACAGGCTTTACGCCGAATAATGATGGCAAGAATGACCTGCTGAAGCCTGTGCTTGCCGGTATAAAAGAATTGAGGTTCTTTAATATTTACAACAGGTGGGGCCAGCTTATTTTCCAAAGCAAAGATGTTTCAAGGGGATGGGATGGAAGATTTAAAGGAGTGCTGGAAAGTAATGCAAGCTATGTATGGATAGCAGAGGGAGTGGATTATAAAGGGAATGTGATTGTAAGAAAGGGAACAACTACATTGATCCGTTAAAAATTATTAAACAGATCACACAGCCTTACCGTGTGATCTGTTTAATTCATACCAGATTTCAACATCCTTCATCATAGGGAGAAGAAGGCAGCGTTTCTCCGTAATTCTTTTTAAAGCGTTCCACTTCTGTTTTGTTACCGGTATTATACATATCCCACTTGCCATTCTTAAAATATATCATAATGTATACATCTCCTTTTTGGGGAGAAGCATTTACCCGCATAACGCCCAGGGAATTAAAATTCGTTACCTGCGCCCAGGTAATCTTTTCCACTTTAGGATGGCGGCGCATAAAATTCAATTCGCTTGCTGTAGGTTGATAACTGATATCGCGGATAGCTGCAGGCGCCGGGGATGCAGGCAGGTCCGGTCCGGGGAATTTACCGTATTTCTTTTCGAAAGCTTCTTTCTCTTTTGGATCGTTCAGGTTATAGGTTTCCTTTTTATCATCCTTATTTATTAAGATAACCTGTCCATTGTTCAGGCTCATGCGTTTTACGCCTTCTGGCAGTTTGATTATAGGAGGTACAGGCGGTACCGGAGGCATTGCCGGAGCAGGTTCGCCCATAGCAGGAGCCGGAGGAACCGGCATTGCCGCTCCTAAAGGAGTTGGAGCTCCTACAGGAGCAGCGGGCATTTCACCTGTAGCAGCAACTGGTGGCGTTGGTGGCAGTGGCGGTACTGGCGGAGCAGCAGGCAAGTCACCATACAGGTCTTCATAATGCTCCGGATCTTTATTCCAGTCTGTCATTTAGATCTTATTTATTATCTTCTTGTTTTTGTCTTTTACCAGTATAAAGCAATCTCCGTTATTATCATACACACTTATCTGGTAACCTTTTTCATTTACCATAGGTATGGTATCAACAGGTAATGGTTGATCACTGAACTGTGCAACTGCAGTAGCTTCAATCTTTACAGGTGCGGAAACCGCCGACGGTGCAGCTGTAACCGAAGGTTGCGACAGTGCTGCTGCTGGTGAAACAGTATCCTTCGTAAGTGTCTTTTGACGGAAAGCAAGCAGGAGCACCGCAACTGCTGGCAGCAAGAGCAACAGGCGTAATAACTGCCGCTTCGAGGTTTGATCTTTGTTCATCATGGCTATACGTTTTTTTAATGAGGAAAAATTAAACTGACTGGCTATACTAAAATGATTGTTACCGATAACTTTCAACAGCATGTACTGGTATTGCTTTTTATCAAAACCGCTTTTTATCACCTGATGATCGGCGATAAATTCCAGGTTTTGCCGGATGCTTTTGCGCAGCAGCCACACAAAAGGATTGTACCAGTTGATCATGCATAACAGTTCTGCCCAGATGATATCAACACTGTGCTTTTGACGTACATGCACAAATTCATGCCTTATGATCTCCCGAAGTTCTTCTTCGTTATGCAGGGTATGATTGATAAAAATGGCGTTGCCAAAAGAAAAGGGTATAATGTTTTCATCCACCTGGTACACTCTTACTGATCCTTCAGATAAAAGTTTTGCCTTCCGGCGGACAAGCCGGAAAGAAAAATAACGGACCATAAAAATGAAAAGTAACAGCACAGTCCCTGCCAGTAATAATCCCGCCAGCACAGCCCAGTAGTTCCATGATGTATCAACTGCCACTTCTCCTGTTTGCGTTCCTGCAGATGTTATCTGCCATGCGGGAATGATATTCGTGATCTTATCTGCCTGCCAGTTGCTGGTTTCAAGCGCAGGCGTGATATTGATCAATGGAATAAAAAAACATAAAGCCGTATACCCAAGCAGGTAAAACCTGTTGCAGTTATAGAAGGTCAATCTGCGAAGCAGGAACTGGTAAAAAAGATATACGATCCCCAGGCTGAGGGAAAGCTTTAGCAGGTATTGAAAAATAACAGGCATAATAGTTTTATTTATTTCCTTTTTCAATCATCTCAATGATCTCCTTCAATTCGCGGGCAGATAATTTTTTTTGTTCCACAAAAAAATTCACCAGCTCTTTATAAGAGTTATCAAAGTATTCTTTTACCACGGCGCCCATGAATTTCTTTTTATACTCTTCTTCTGAAATAACGGCTTTATATAAATAAGCATTGCCGGAGAGGCGGCTGCTGAGATAAGCTTTCTTCTCCAGGTTTTTTACGGTAGAAGCAACAGTAGTATAAGGCAATGAAGTGTCCATCTGCTCCATGAAGGACTTGATATTGCCTTCGCCGGTTTTCCAGATGGCCAGCATGGCTTCTTCTTCCTGGTAGGTCAACTTTTCCATATCTACGAAGTTTTCGTAAAGTTTACGAATTTTTCGTAGACCGCCAAATTTTTTCTGTCCTTGAGACAGTAAAGTTCTTCGGCCCTGCGTAAAAGCATAAGAACTGTACCTTTATAAAAAGCGTTCCTGCCATGAGCTTCCTGCGAAATACAATAACTTTAGCCTGCCTGATCCTTATTTTCCTGTTTAGCAGTTGCAACACAAAATCCTCAACATCATCCATTGCTTATCCGTCGCCACTTCCGGATTCTGTCGCTTTACCATTTCTGCCCGGCATCGTTTGCAGTGATTCGCTTGACTTCAATGCTGCTTTTTCGCCCGACGGGCAATCCTACTATTTTACCAGGCGGCTGAAAAAGTGGGTGCCACTGGTTTCACGGTATGATGGAATGAAATGGACCGCACCAGTACCTGTTTCTTTCATGGATACCCAGTATGCTGAAGCCGATATTACGTTTGCGCCTGACGGCTCAGTGTATTTTATATCCAACAGGCCAAGAAATGCGGCTGATACACTGCCGGATTACGATATCTGGCGCAGGCGTCCACTTGCCAATGGTGGATGGAGTGATCCGGAGAATGTAGCAGCTGTCAATTCAGACAGCACAGAATACTATATCTCTTTTGCAGGAAATGGCAATCTTTATTTCGCTTCCTTCCGTGCCGGTGGATATGGTTCGGGAGATATTTATGTAAGCAAATTGATTAATGGTGAATATACAGCGCCTGAGAACCTGGGGCCTGCCATTAACTCAACAGGTACCGAACATGATCCCGCTATCACTGCCAACGAAGATTTCCTGGTATTTACTGCGTCTGAAAGAAAAGATACCATCGGGGAAGCAGATCTGTATGGTTCCAAACGGGTTGCCGGAAACTGGTGCACTTCCAGCTACCCGCTGCGGTGGCCGGTTTCGCCGGCCGCACCGACCAGTTGACGGAGCTGATGTCGCTGGTGGACCAGCCGCCATCGGGCGCGA
>CBHEUU010000071.1:0-11416 GCA_965990355.1 uncultured Chitinophagaceae bacterium | reverse complement strand
CGGAAAAATCGTCAAAATAAATTAGTTTATATATGGGTGAAGATTTCATTGAAATCGCTTTAAACGGTTGATACCTTGGAAAATCATCCGGCAATTTAGCGATTTACATGATAGTACATGATGGGTAACATGACGCCATATCCTATTTTTAGTTCAATATTGTTTGCTCATATAGAAAATGTATGCAAGTTATCCTAGGCGTTATTTTCCACTTTATTGGTGGTTTTGCTTCCGGCAGTTTTTACATGCCCTACAAAAAGGTAAAAGGCTGGCATTGGGAAAGTTATTGGATCGTGGGTGGCCTTTTTTCCTGGCTGATCATTCCCCCTCTTGCTGCATGGCTTACCGTTCCGGGTTTTGCGGAGATCATCCGTTCAGGGTCCTCCGGCACGATTTGGTACACCTTATTATTTGGTGTACTGTGGGGTATCGGTGGCCTCACGTATGGACTGGGGGTACGTTACCTGGGAGTATCGCTGGGTAGCAGTATCATCCTGGGTTTGTGTATGGTATTTGGTGCCATCATACCTTCTATATATTATGAGGTATTTCCAAAAGAAGGAAAGGATACAATCAGTATGCTCACCGGATCGGGATGGGGGCTCACTGTGTTGTTGGGACTGGCAGTTTGTGTACTGGCAATTGTTATCTGTGGCAAAGCCGGTATGATGAAAGAGAAAGAATTGAATGCTACCGCAACGGATCCGCATGGAACACCTGCAAAAACTGAATACAAATTTGCTTTGGGCATGCTGGTATCAATTGTATCTGGCATCCTGAGCGCCTGTTTCAATTTCGGACTGGAAGCTGGTAAACCACTGGCTGCTATAGCCAATGAAACATGGAAGGCCGCTCATCCGGGAGAAGGGCAATTTCTCTACCAAAATAATGTAACTTATATAGTGATATTATGGGGAGGACTGACCACTAATTTTATCTGGTGTATGATATTGAACGCACGGAATAAAAGTTTTGGCGATTATACCAATAAAAAATCTCCTTTATTGGCTAACTACCTGTTCTCTGCTCTTGCCGGTACCACCTGGTTTCTCCAGTTTTTCTTTTATGGAATGGGAGAAAGCAAACTCGGCAATGGTCCCAGTTCATGGATACTCCACATGGCATTCATTATCCTGGTAGCGAATATGTGGGGACTGGTGCTTAAAGAATGGAAAGGCGTATCAAAGAAAACCATTGTAACAATCAGTATAGGAATTGCTGCTATTATATTGTCAGTGTTAATAGTAGGCTATGGCAATTCATTAAAAATAAAAAGCGAATAAAAAAGAATCTATGCCATCTGTAGAAGTTAAGAAGTTTAAACATCTGAGTTATTTGTGGGACGAAGCAAAGGCAGCTTCACTCGCAGGGGATGAAGTAGCCCTGCTTATTTACCGCTCCAACCTGTTGGGCGCCGATCTGCGGTTAACGAATTATGGGGGAGGTAATACCTCATGCAAAACAATTGAGAAAGATCCATTGACGGGACAGGAAACAGAAGTGATGTGGGTAAAAGGATCCGGCGGTGATCTGGGAACACTTACCCGGAGCGGACTTGCGGGCTTATATGTGGACCGTTTAAGAAGTTTGAAAAAAGTGTACCGCGGACTGGCGCATGAAGATGAAATGGTGGAGCTCTTCAATCATTGCATTTTTGACCTCGCGTCCAAAGCACCATCTATTGATACGCCTTTACACGGATTTTTACCTTTCAAACATATTGATCACCTGCATCCGGACGCAGCTATCGCTATTGCTGCCGCAAAGGACGGTAAGAAGATCACAAAGGAATTATTTGATGGAACGATTGGATGGGTGGAATGGCAACGTCCCGGTTTTGATCTTGGATTAAAACTGAAACAATGCCTGGATGAAAATCCCGGTATCCGTGGCATCATGCTCGGCTCACACGGGTTGTTTACCTGGGGAGACACGGCATATGAATGTTATATCAACTCACTGGAAGTAATTGATAAATGTGCAGCTTATATCGAATCAGCCACAAGCAAACAACCGGCTGTGTTTGGTGGTGCAAAGATCAATTCATTACCGGAAGTGCAGCGCTCAGCGCAGGCCACTGAACTGGCTCCTGTATTAAGAGGTTTTTGCTCTTCGGCAGTTTCCATGATCGGTCATTTTGTTGACACGGAACGTGTGATGGAATTCATTAACTCCAATCATCTCGACCGGCTGGCTCCTATGGGTACCAGCTGCCCGGATCATTTTCTGCGTACCAAGATCAGCCCGCTGGTGCTTCAGCTAAAACCGGATGAAGATCTTTCTGATGTTAAGTCGCTGAAAGAAAAGCTTGCTCCGCAATTTGAAGCGTACAGGAAAATGTACCGTGAATACTATGAATCCTGCAAGCATCCAAATAGTCCTGCCATAAGGGACGCCAATCCCGTTGTGATCCTCTATCCGGGAGTAGGCATGTTCACTTTTGCAAAAGATAAATCCACTGCGCGCATCGCTGCCGAGTTTTATGTAAATGCTATTAATGTAATGCGTGGTGCAGAAGCTATTTCTGAGTATACATCCCTGCCACGCCAGGAAGCATTCGATATCGAATACTGGTTGCTGGAAGAAGCTAAATTGCAAAGATTGCCCAAGCCCAAAGCGCTTTCAGGAAGGATTGCATTGGTTACCGGTAGTGCAGGCGGCATAGGAAAAGCCATTGCTAAAAAATTCATTGAGGAAGGAGCCTGCATCATTATCAACGACAATGATGAGAACCGGTTAAAAACTTCTTCTGAAGAATTCGGTAAAAAATATAATAAAGATAATTTTGGTTCAGTGGTGCTGGATGTGACCAGTAAGAATGCGATCAAAGCTGCTTTTGAAAAATCAGCATTGCAGTTTGGCGGGGTTGATATTGTGGTGAACTGTGCTGGCCTCTCTATTTCAAAACCTCTGGAAGAACATACAGAAAAAGATTGGGACCTGCTGTATGATGTGTTGGTGAAAGGACAATTCCTCGTTACGCAGGAAGGTGTATCTATCATGCGCAAACAGGATATGGGAGGTGATGTGTTGAATATTGTGAGCAAGAATGCGTTGGTGTCAGGCCCGAACAATGCGGGGTATGGTTCAGCCAAAGCTGCACAATTACATCTGAGCAGGCTGAATGCCGCGGAACTAGGTAAGGATAGAATCCGTGTGAACACGGTGAACCCTGATGCAGTGATCAGCGACAGCAAAATATGGGAAGGTGATTGGGCCGCAGGCCGGGCCAAAGCCTACGGCGTGAAAGTGGAAGAGCTTCCGGCTTTTTATGCAAAGCGGACTTTGCTGAATGAAGTGATCCTGCCGGAAGACATTGCCAATGCCTGCTATGTATTTGTAAATGGCTTGCTTGGTAAATCTACGGGCAATGTGTTGAACATTGATGGGGGCGTTCCGACTGCATTTGTGCGTTGATCACTCTCAGGTCAGCATTCCGCTGGATGAAGTATTTTATTTACCTTAAAGGCAACGATTATTGCTATGTTGATTGAAAAATACAAAATACAGGAAATGAACCAGGGGCTATTGGCCCGGCATCGCAGCAGGCTGGATGCCCTGACTGGTTCAGTGCGTAATACAGAATCCATCATACAAAAGCTGATTGACTTCCAGGTAGCTATTCCCAGTTGGGCATTGGGGGCAGGCGGTACCCGCTTCGGCCGTTTCTCCATTGGAGGGGAGCCACGCAACCTGGAAGAAAAAATTGAAGATGTGGGATTGCTTCAATCACTGAATCAATCGAGCGGTGCTATCTCCCTGCACATACCCTGGGATATTCCTGAAAATGCTTCATCGGTAAAAGCACTGGCTGCGCAGCACGGGCTTCGTTTTGATGCAGTAAACTCGAACACATTCCAGGACCAGCAAGGACAGAAACAGAGTTATAAGTTTGGTTCATTACAGCACGTTGATAAAGCAGTACGCCAGCAGGCTATTGATCACAACATTGAAGTGATCAAACAGGGTGTTGCGCTGGGTTCTGAATCACTGACCGTTTGGCTGGCCGATGGCTCCTGTTTTCCCGGACAATTGAATTTCCGTAAAGCGTTTCAGAATACATTGGAGAGCTTGCAAGAGATCTATGCGGCTTTGCCGGACAATTGGAAAATGTTTGTAGAATACAAAGCATTCGAACCCAATTTTTATTCCACTACAGTAGGAGATTGGGGCCAATCTTATCTCTATGCCAGCAAACTCGGTCCGAAAGCTTATACATTGGTCGACCTGGGGCATCATCTTCCCAATGCCAATATTGAACAGATCGTTTCCCTGCTGCTGATGGAAGGAAAGCTTGGTGGTTTTCATTTCAACGATTCAAAATATGGTGATGATGATCTCACTGTTGGTAGTATCAATCCTTACCAGCTTTTCCTGATCTTCCAGGAACTCGTGGAAGGAATGGATGCCAAAGGAATGAACCATGCCAATGATCTCGGATGGATGATTGATGCTTCGCATAACGTAAAGGACCCGCTCGAAGATCTGCTTCAATCTGTGGAAGCGATCCAACTGGCTTATGCGCAGGCTTTGCTGGTTGATGCAACAGCACTGGAAAAAGCCCGCCAGGAAAATGATACGGTGCAGGCGCAGGAAATATTGCAGGATGCTTACCGCACTGATGTGCGCCCTTTAGTGGCAGAAGCAAGATTAAGAGCCGGCGGAGCATTGCATCCGATAGAGCTGTTCCGTTCATTAAAAGTGAGAGAGAACCTGATCAGGGAAAGAGGATTGAAAACAGTTGCTACCGGTTTATAAATGGCTGCCTTACCCGTCATAGCTGTTATTGATGTTGGCAAGACCAATAAAAAACTGTTCCTGTTCGACCAGGATTATAATATCCTGCATGAACGTTCAGCCCGGTTTACTGAAACAATAGATGAAGATGGTGACCCCTGCGAAAACCTGGAAAGCCTCCGTCTTTCTGTTTTCGATTCACTACGGTTTGCAGCAGGACAAAAGAAATTTGATGTAAAAGCGATCAACTTCTCTGCTTACGGCGCCAGCTTTGTATATATAGATGAAGAAGGCACATCGCTTACACCTTTATATAATTATCTCAAACCTTATCCTTCAACACTGAAAGAAGCATTCTATAACCGCTATGGCGGTGAAGAATTGTTTTCCGTGCAAACCGCTTCTCCGGTGCTTGGCAGCCTTAATTCCGGCATGCAACTATACCGGTTAAAAAATGAACAACCTGCTGTGTTCAGCCACCTGAAATTTGCGCTTCACTTACCGCAATACCTGGGTTATCTTGTTTCAGGCCGGGCCTGTTCGGATATCACCAGCATTGGATGTCATACCAACTTATGGGATTTTGAAAAGAATCAATACCATGATTGGGTAAACAAAGAAGGATTGGATAAAGTGCTGGCCCCTGTTGTTCCTTATCATGAAACTGTACCGGCTGTTTTTCCTGGCAACGCCTACAAAGTAGGAGCAGGATTGCATGATAGTTCTGCAGCACTGATCCCTTACCTGCTCAATTTCCGTGAACCCTTTGCACTGATATCGAGCGGCACCTGGTGTATCAGTTTAAACCCCTTCAATCATACAACACTCATACCGGCCGAGTTGCAGCAGGATTGCCTGTGTTACCTGGACTTTAAAGGGCATCCTGTTAAAGCATCCCGGCTGTTTGCCGGTTATATTCATGATGAACAGGTGAAAAGGATTGCCGATCATTTTAATCATGATCCTGTTCATTACCGCAACATGGTTTTTGATCCTGAGATAATAAAGCAATTGCGGATAAAAATGCCACAGGTTCAGTCATTTGAAAAAAGGGATCTTTCGGTTTTCTCCTCTGGAACTGAAGCATATCACCAGTTGATGGCCGACCTTATTGCGCAACAGCAGGCATCCACCCAATTGGTATTAAAAGATACACCTGTTAAACGCATCTTTGTAGACGGAGGCTTTAGCCGGAACGGCATTTATATGAACCTTCTTGCTGCTGCATTTCCTGGAATAGAAATATATGCAGCATCGATAGCCCAGGCAACGGCGCTTGGTGCCGCTCTTGCTATTCATAATGCATGGAACTCCAAAGACATTCCTACTAATCTTATTGAACTGAAGTATTATTCCCCGGCGCATGATCCGGCATTTAATTAAAAAATAAAGCCCGCTTAATATTAAGCGGGCTTTAAGGATTTTATCTGCCTGTTTATTTATTCACTAAAAACGCATACACCGTTGTCTGGGTATAAGTTTCCCCTGGTTTCAATATCGTATTGGGAAAAGATGGCTGATTGGGTGAATCAGGAAAATGCTGTGTTTCCAGGCAGAGCCCTGCATGTTTTACATACTTCGCACTATCCCGTGTTAACGTCAGGGTGCCATCGAGGAAATTGCCGGAATAGAACTGTACGCCGGGCTCGGTTGTCCAAACATCCATCTGGCGGCCGCTTGACGGATCACGCAGGCTGGCAATTCTTTCGAAGCTGCTGTCTTTTTTGTTCAGTACCCCGTTGTGATCATACCCGCCTTTTACCTGATCAATTTCTTTTCCTATTTTCTTAAAAGAAATAAAGTCCATCGGAGTGCCCTTTACTTCAGGAAGTTCGCCAGTAGGGATCAGGTTGTCATTTACTTCCGTATAGCGGTTAGCCAGTATTTCCAATTCATGTCCCAGGATGGTCGAATCTTTACCGGCTGATAAGTTGAAATAGCAATGGTTGGTCAGGTTCAGCGGTGTTGCTTTATCAGTAGTAGCACTATAATCGATTTTCAGTTTATTGTCTGCGAGCAACGTATAAATTACTTTGATGCTGAGGTTACCGGGATAACCTTCTTCACCATCCATGCTCAGGTAAGTTAATTCAAGGCTGCTGTCGCCGGGAAGATTATTGTCTTTCCACAACACTTTATCGTAACCTTTATTGCCACCATGCAGGCTGTTGCCATGATCATTACCGGCAAGTGTGTATTCCTTTCCGTCCAATTTGAATTTCCCATTGGCAATGCGGTTGCCATAACGGCCGATCAGTGCATTGAAATAGGGATTACCTTTTTGAAGGTATCCTTCCAGGGAGCTGTATCCAAGTACTACATTACCTTTATTACCATCTTTATCGGGTGTAATAATATCTGTTACCGTTCCGCCGTAATTGATAATACTGACCTGCATGCCACTAGGGTTGGTCAGCGTGTATTGGGTCACTGGTTCGTGGTTAAAACTACCGTAAGGTTTTTCAGTAATGGAAAACTGCATGGTGTCTGTTTTGGGCACTGAGCCGGTTTCGTTTTTGGGTTCGTTATTGCAGGCTGCCAGTAAGACCACCGGGGCTGCGAGGAGTAATGATAGTTGTTTTTTCATATATTTCATATAGCGATAATTCGTGTCAAATTAACACTTGTTGCCTGAATAAAAAAATCCCTCCTCATTTAAGTGGCGGATTGGGAATAATGTTCAGGAAAGAATGAAAATTGGCTTTGTAATGCCTGTTGTCCAGGTTATAAAAAAATGCTCCTTTTTTTGAACTGCCTTTGTCCTTGTCTTTTTGTTTTACCAGCAGGTGGGTGGACAGTACCTTACGGGTAAAATTACGTTTATCGAATGAAGTGTCGTATACGCATTCATAAAGATTCTGCAATTGGGGCAGGGTGAATTTTTTTGGCAGCAGTTCAAACAACAAAGGATGCAAAGCTGCTTTATATCTCAGTTTTTCCTTTGCCATTTTTACCATTTCAGTGTGGTCAAAGATCAATGAAGGTATTTCTATTAAGGGAAACCATTCTGCATGATATTCATCACTCAACTGCTTTTCATACTGGTAAATGTCGATCAATGCAAAATAAGTAACAGATAAAGTCCGCTCTATCGGGTCACGATTGGGATCTGAGAAAGTATGGAGTTGTTCAAGATATACTCCTTCCAGTCCAGTCAGTTTTTTGAGGATGCGCAGAGCTGCAGTGTCTGCATCTTCGGCTGGTTGAATAAAACCGCCCATCAGGCTCCACCGGCCTTTTTCGGGTTGAATGGCTCTTTGCACGAGTAATAATTTGAGCGCATTTCCATCAAAGCCGAAAATGATGCAGTCAACTGCTGCCAGGAGGCGTGTTTGATTTTGGTATTTTGTCATACAACAAGCGTGGCCGGAAATTTATCAGGCCGTTTAGATCTATTAATTCACCAGGCAAAAGAAATATAATCTTTCATAAACCCAATAATATTCTTTTGTCCTGCAAAATCAGCCGGATCATGTAAAGTCGTGATCACCATACAATCCATACCTGCGCGGGCAGCGGCTTCAACGCCCTTAGGTGAATCTTCAAATACCAGGCAATTGGCAGGATCAACATCAAGCTTTGCAGCACATGCCAGAAAGGTTTCCGGATCGGGTTTACTCTGCTCTACTTCGTCTGCACTGATCAGGACATCGAAATAAGAACGGATATTCAATTCATCCAGCACGAAATCTATATTGAACATAATAGCTGCTGAACCAATAGCCATTTTAATGCCTTCCTCCCTGGCTTTTTCCAGTAATTCCGGTAGCCCGTCCAGCAGTTTCAGGTAAGGACGGAATGCTTCCTGGTATTGCCTTTCCTTTTCCCAACCCATCTTATATTTCTCTTCTTCTGAAAACCTGCCGGGAAATATCCGCTCCAGCAATTCATTGTTCTTCCCGTAACATTCTGCTTTCATCCGCTCCATCGAAATACCTGCTCCAAGTTCATTCAGCAAATGATGCCATGCCTTGATGTGATAATGCATGTCATCAATCATTGTTCCATTCATGTCAAACAGGAAAGCCTTGTATTTCACGGGGGATAGTTTAAAAAATAAATCTAAGTAAAACTTGTCAATAGTACACTTATTTTATGGGATTCTTGGGTTGGGTACGGGATGCACGATAAGTAGGATTTTTTCAATTGTCACCCCGGACCAGGTTCAGTAAACGTTCTGGTTTAAAGAATATAAGATCCGGGGTCTCCCAGCGCTGCACTCGTTTCAAATCAATAAGTCTTACTGCATAGAAAATACTGCAGACATGAGAGACCCCGGATCTTAATGAACTACAGCTGCAAGCTAACTAAACCTGGTCCGGGGTGACAATTGAAAAGATCCTACTTATCGTGCATCCCGTATCCCGCATCTCACATCCCGTTACCATTTTGCACAACCGTTTGCATGTTCTTCCTGTGCTTTTATCCTCTATTTTCACGCCCAGTCATTAAAACCACACACATGAATCGAAAAGAATTTGTCAGAACCGGAGGGCTTGCTGCTGCTTCATTGGCTTTTCTTCCTTCTGCTGATATATGGGGTACTGCAAAGCCGGATACCAAAGTAAAGATCGGGATAATAGGAGTGGGACTCCGGGGGCAAAACCATCTTGACCTCGTTTTGCGCAGGGCTGATACAGAACTCGTAGCTATCTGTGATATTGATGAAAGAATGTTGAAAGATGCCCGCGACATGATTACCAAGAGCGGAAAAAAGATGCCGCAGATCTATACCGGCAGCACTGATGCCTGGAAAAAGCTGGTGGCAACCAAAGGGCTCGATGCTTTGATCATTGCCACACCATGGGAATGGCATAAGCCGATGATCATTGGAGCGTTGGAAGCCGGTATCCGTTATGTGGGCACTGAAGTGGTGCTGGGTATTACGCTGGAAGATCATTGGGATGTGGTGAAAGCTGCTGAACGTTACCAGGCGAATGTGATGATGATGGAAAATGTCTGCTACCGCCGGGATGTGATGGCTGTACTGAATATGGTAAGACAGGGATTGTTTGGCGAAATGATCCACCTGCAAGGCGGATACCAGCATGATCTGCGTGAGGTAAAATTCAATGATGGCATTCACCCTTATGGATATGGTGTTGAGTTTGGTGAAAAAGGTTTTTCAGAAGCGAAATGGAGAACTGATCATTCTGTTCATCGCAACGGTGACCTCTATCCTACACACGGCATAGGGCCAATTGCACATTAGGTGAATATCAACCGGGGCAACCGTTTTGTAAGCCTCAACTCTTTTTCTTCCAAAAGCAGGGGATTGCATCAGCATATTGTTAAAAAGGGTGGAGCTGATCATCCCAATGCCAAAGTGGAATTCAAATTAGGGGATGTGGTGACTACGCAATTGTTATGCGCCAATGGAGAAACCATTTTGCTGCAGCATGATACCAACCTGCCAAGGCCTTACTCTTTAGGCTTCAGGGTACAGGGTACGGAAGGGCTTTGGATGGATGTGAACAAAAGCATCTACATACAGGATAAATCAGCTAAATCCCATCAATGGGATAATGCGGCGGAATGGCTTACAAAGTATGATCACCCGCTCTGGCAAAGATGGAGTAAGGAAACAGCAGGTGCTGCACATGGCGGAATGGATTTCTTTGTGGTGCATTCTTTTGTTGAAGCCATAAAACGCAACCTGCCTACACCTATGGATGTGTATGATGCAGCGGCATGGAGTGCTATCACACCATTAAGCGAACAATCCATCAGCCTGGGCAATCAAACCGTGGAGTTCCCTGATTTTACAGGAGGACAATGGATGCACAGGAAGCCTGTGTTTGCATTGAATGATGAATACTAAACGCATTTTTAAACCGAAACGTGATGAGTGAATCTGTTTTAGCAGAATACGGTCTGCAGGCTGGTCAGGTAGAACTGGAAAGGATCGGCACAGGTCTTATTAATCATACCTGGAAGGTTTCAATGCACGGCCACGCATACATTCTGCAGCGGATAAACCAGGATGTATTTTCTTCGCCGGCGGATATTGCTTACAACACAAAGCTGATAGCTGATTACCTGCAATTGCATCATCCGGAATATAATTTTATTGCACCGCTTTCCAGTCAACAGGGACAGTCATTGATTTACCGCGAAGGAGAAGGATACTTCCGGCTGTTCCCTTTTGTGAGCGGTTCTCATTCCAAAGACACTGTTGAAACGGCCAGCCAGGCTTATGAAGCAGCGAAGCAGTTCGGACAGTTCACAAGGTTATTATCGGGAATGGATGTGAACAGATTGCGCATTACCATTCCTTCTTTCCATGACCTGGAATACCGTTATGAAGAATTTTTGACGGCGCTGAATTTAGGCAATCCTGTAAGGGTAAAGGAAACAAAGGCAGTTTCGCAAATACTTATTCAGCAAGCAGGCATTGTGGAAGAGTATAAAAAAATAAAAGCAGATCCTTCATTCAAACTAAGAGTAACCCATCATGATACCAAGATCAGTAATGTGTTATTTGATGCAAATGGCAAAGGAATATGCATAATTGACCTGGACACTTTAATGCCCGGCTATTTTATCAGTGATATAGGCGATATGATGCGCACTTATTTGTCGCCGGTAAATGAAGAAGAAAAGGATACAGACAATATTTTTATCCGGGATGATTTTTACCAGGCTATTGTGGAAGGTTACTATGAAGAGATGAAAGATG
>CBHEUU010000070.1:0-11430 GCA_965990355.1 uncultured Chitinophagaceae bacterium | reverse complement strand
CTATAAAAGCAGCCTCTTATCAGGTATTCTCAGTTGGATTACTCTTTGATAATCTTCAGCGGAGTTGGCGACTGGCCTGGCAGCCCTACCACTCTCACCAGGTATATTCCCTGAGGCATTGACCGGCCATTCAGTCCCAGTCTTTGCAGTCGTGTGCCTTTAGCTGTATTACCTACATCCAGGCGGTGAATGATCTTACCGCTCAGGTCAGATACAACCACACTGAATTTCGTTGTATTTTCTTTTATATCCAGCTTCAAAGTCACATCATCACGGAATGGGTTAGGATATGCATCCACCAGTATCGCAGGGGTTTCAGCTTCAACTTTTGTTTGCTGACGCGCTGTAGTGGAAACATCTGTACTTGTTGCTGTCTGAGTTGCGCTAGCACTTCCTTTAGCAGTTAAACCAAGTGCAGGGTCCTTAGCTACAGCAGGTGCACCTTCAATGCTGAATGCATTCAGATAACCGAAGCCGCCGCTTTGTGTGCCATACATAGTGATCTCAACAGAACCGGTTGCATCAGGCGTTACACCACTGATCTGAATAGTATTCTGCGTGTTATTGCCTGCATCCAGGGTTACCACAGTATTACCAATCTTATAGGCAGTGGTTACACCAACCTGTGGATTCACACGGCTGCCGAAGAACACGAAGTTGTATACGTGTGCCAGTGTCAGACCGGTTACCTTGAATTTCGCAGTATCTGCATAGTTCACATAATAGAAGCTCTTTATCACATTATCAGGATAGATACCACTGTTATCACCTGTTACAGCTCCGTAATAGTTGAATCCACTGAAGTTCTTCGTCACTGTCCAGTTGATACCAGTATTCAGTCCTGATGTATTGATCATGTTTTCCAATGTGAAGCCATCGCTTACGAGGGCATTCACGTTGTTCCAGTTACCAGTTGTTTGTGCAGGAGCATTTACGCTACCATCATTCATGTTCAGTTGAACAGTGTAAGCTACAGTGCTTGCACCAGCATAGTTACTGAAGTTTGTCGGTGTTGCATTAACAATTGCTCTTACTTTATAGTAGTATATAGTGCTTGGTGCCAAACCGGTATTGGTATAGGTCAGTGTTCCTGTTGGTACATCCGCCACTTTAGTGTAAGTGCCATTGGATGTAGAAGAACGCCATACCTGGTAACCTGTTGTGTTCACCACATTATCCCAGGTAAGCCTGATCTTATCAGGATCGATGCCTGTTGCGGTGAGGTTGGCAGGAGCTGTATTGGTATTGCTTTCGTTGGGATATGCATCTATCACGATAGCTCCCAGGTAAGCATTGGGTGAACCTCCTACTTTCAGTGCAGTGATCAGTATTTCACCATTTCCATCCGGTGATAATCCTTCGATCTTCACAGTCTGGCTGGAGTTGTTATTGGCATTCAGTTCTACGCTCTGGTTGCCTACTGTATACCTTGTTACCAAAGCAGTACTGCTATTGGCCCTGCTGGCAAAGAAGGTCAGGTCATATTTCTTACTGGTTGATAAACCACTCAGTTTAACACGACGGCCATCTGAACCAGAATAGTAATAGAATGTGCGCATTACATCATCCGGATATACACCGCTGTTATTACCGGTTACCACACCCAATGTGCTTTGAGCTGTCCATGCATCCACCAGTGTCAGGTTCATTCCTGTACTTGCATTAGCCTGATCTTTCAGATCAGCCAGCACGAAGTTGGCTGTCGGTGCTGTATTGGTATTGTTCCATGGTGCAGCTACAGGGAAAGTCTGGTTAAGGTTCACCAATACTTTGGTGAGGTTAGCCACACTTACCACGATATTGAACGACTGGCTGGTAGAAGCTCCGTGGTTATCGGTAGCAGTAACGGTGATATTGTTATAAGTTCCGGTTCCTGAACCGCTGGTGATCTGGATAGTTCCTGTTCCGTCGCCATTGTCGATGAAAGTAGCGAAAGCAGGCAGGTTAGCTACGCTCAGTGTGAGTACATCACCTGGGTCAGTTGCAGTCACATTTACATTTACTGTTTGTTGTGTCCACATTGCCACATTGCTGATCGGGCTCAGTACAGGTGCCACATTCGGTGTGGTGATGGAAATTGTATCGCTGTATGGTGAGCTTCCGTAGCTGTTCAATGCTCTTACAGTATAGTAGTAAGTAATATTACCGGCAATGTTGTTATCATCATACTGCACCAGGTTAGGATTATTGCCTCCGGGTGTCACCAATGTGTATGGTCCTCCCAGGCTGGTAGCTTTATACACTTCATAAGAAGTTTCATTGTATGCAGCATCTGTCCATGTCAGCCTTACTTTGTTCTGCAGGTTTTCAGCATGCAGGTCACGCGGTTTGGCAGGTGCAGTGCCGTCGTCATACAGTGATTTCAGCACCAGTGAGTTCATGTATGCAAAAGAAGAACCGGCTGCATTCGCTACTGCAATGGTAATAGAGCCGTCTGCTTCAGGCGTTACGCTATTGAATGTAACTGTGTTTTGAGAATTATTCGTCGCATCCAGTGACAGGGTTTGAGCGCCAATGGTATAGTTAGCAACCACTCCTACTGTTGGATTAGCACGGCTACCCAGGAAAGTGAGACTGTAATTAGTAGCAGGTGATAAACCATATACTTTAAAGGTGCGGTTTACATTGGTGAAATAAGAAGAACGCAGTACAGCATCAGGATAAACACCTGAGTTGTTGCCGGTGTTCACACCTGCGTTATTCGCACCGCCCCAGGCTGTGTTGAACAATACGCCGATGGCGGTAGTTGCTCCCTCATCGTCTTTCAGGTTGGGGAAATCATCATTAGCTGCAGGCGCTTTAGCAGTGTTATTCCACGGAGCCGGAGCCTGGTATGTTGCATCACCAAAGTTTACATAGATCGTCTTGCTTGGATTAACATCATTCACTGTAATGTTGAAGGATGAAGTATCCACACCGCCATTACCATCTTCTACTTTCACTTTCACCAGGTATGATCCGTTGTCTGCGTAGCCAGGAGTCAGGTTAACAGTTGCATTGCGTCCGTCAATTGCGGGTGTTGCAAATCCGGGCAATCCAGTGAAAGTCCAGGTCAGTTCATCAGCTGCGTTATCATCTGTAGCAGACAGGTTAATTGTGGCTGTTTCCTTTTCTTTCAGGGTTGTAGCAGATACATCAGCGATCAGCGGTTGGAAGTTCTGATCAACTGTTACGTTGAAGCTAATGCTTGTCTGGCCATTATGTTCGTCTGTTACTGTTACGGTGATATTATTATAAGTACCCAGGTCACTAAAGGCAGGATTGAATGTGATCGTACCGGTGCCATTACCTGAAGGTGCAAAGTTTGCAAACGCAGGCAGGTTGGTAACCTGTATAGTGAGTGTTTCAGGGTCAACATCTGTTGCCAGCACAGGCAGTTGCAATTGTGTACCGAAACGTACAAATTGATTTTCAATGCTGGTCAGTGTGGGAATATTATTGAATGTAGTTGCACTGTCTTCATTGCTGTAAGCGGAGTGACCACCTTCATTCAACGCTCTTACTTTATAATAGAATACTGAGTTAGCATACAAAGCAGAATCGTTATAAGAAGTGCTGTTTGCCGGCAGAGTGGTCAGTAATACATAGTTTGTATTTACCAGGCTTGAGCGGTATACTTCATATCCTGATTCGTTAGCCGCATTATCTGTCCAGTTAACTGAAATAGCTGAAGTGGATGTACCGCTTGCCAGCAATCCTGTTGGGGCAGCCGGAAGAGCAGGCAGATCTAGTGTTTTAGCATTTACAGTTTTATATGTATTAGCCATCAGTTGCTGCATATCTGCAACTGTCAGTGCTTTACCAAAGATAGACATGTTGTCGAGCAGACCGCTGAAGCGGGCGCTGCCTGTATTAAAGGCGTTGCTGCTGTTCACATAAGCAATCCTTGAAGCATTGGAAGTAGAACCAACCGAATTGAATCCAAGTGCATTGTTCGAAGCAACCTGTACACCATTAACATACAATGTCAGGGTATTGGTGCTGTACACCAGGGTAATGAAATTCCAGTCGGTGCTTGTGTAAGCCGTTGAAATGCTTCTGCGGTTATTATTGCTGGCCACGCCTGCATACAATGTATTACCATCCAGGCGCAGAGCAAGACCGTTGTCACTACCACCAAGATCAAGTATTACGCGGCCTCCGGTGTTGTTATTCGATTTCATCCAGAAAGAAACGGACTTAACTGAATAACTTCCACGGATATAATCACCTGAAGAAGTGGAAATGTCTACATACTGGCTGGTACCATTGAAGCCAATAGCGTGTGTACCTTCTTTTTTATCTCCTGAATTGAAGGACGGGCTACCGCTACCGCTGATGGTTCTGCCATTACCACTGGCATCTGTATAATTATTATTGAATCTCCAGTTGGCCTGCGCGTCTGTGCTATTGATAGCAGGAACAAGTGCAGACTCACCATATTGACCGGTAGCTCTCACCTGGTAGAAATAGGTGGTTGCAGCTTCCAGTCCGATGCTGTCTGCAAAAGTGTTAGTGCCTGCACCGGGATTACCTACAATTGCAAAGCCATCATCCGCACTGGTAGATCTCCATACTTCAAAGCCATTCTCGTTATCGCTGTTATCAGTCCATGATACATTGATCTGTTTGAAAGATACAGCTTGTGCTGTTACACCGGAAGGTGCAGCAGGAGCTGATCCACCCGGAGTGGCAGGATCATCAAACGCACTGTTGGGTATAGTAGAATAACTGAAGAATGAAGTAGGCGTTCTCCATGACACAGTGATAGTTTGACTTGAACCAGTTTGGTCAAAGTAGCCAATAGCGATCGGGTATACACCTGCTGTTAAATTGATCCCATTTGATGTAATGGTCCTTGAACTGTGTACACCATCATTATTCACCAGCGGGGTTGCACCAAACGCATACGGAGAAGCAGTTTCATTAAGACCACCCAGCCACAAGCGGCTTCCGTCATCTGAATTGGTGCGGAAATAGTAAGTGCCGGTAGTCGGGATAGTGATAAATCCTTCCCAGAGGAAAGCAAACCTGTCGTCCTGTGCCCTGTTGGAAATCGTAACATTTGGAACCACGCCTGTAGCAACAGGGTCCAGTGCATTGAAATCAGGCAAAGCTGTCCAGGAGCCTGTATATGTATAGTGTTTATACTGGAGACCTTTCAACAAAGGTTGAGTGGTTACCTGGTTGCTGAATGGTGATTTATTACCAGCATAATCCCTTGCCTGTATCTTGAAATTATAAGTTTCACCATGATTCAGGTTGTATACAGTAAATTCAGTAAGATCTGTTTCATAATATTTAGTTCCGTTCACGAAAACATCATATTTCACGACGGCAACATCATCAGTTGACTCATTCCATACCAGCGTCACAGAGTTACGGGTTGTAGCAGTTGCTCTCAGATCGCCGGGAGCCAATGGCGGTGCAACGTCAGCCTGAGTTTTTGCTGAAGCAGGTTCTGTTACTGCTGCAGCTGCGTTATTGTTTACTGCTCTTACCTTATAGAAGAACTGAGTATTAGACGGAATATCTGAATCGGTATAAGTAACCACATCTGCTGCTGTTACTTTCACCAATGTATAGGGGCCTGTGGCTGCTGTAGCACGATAGATCTCGAAACCTGTTTCGTTAAAGGCCGGAGAAGGATTCTGCAACCAGTCGAGCTTGATCGCTGATTTGGAAATAGCGGTTGCCACCAATCCTGAAGCAGCTGAAGGTCCGTTGGCCCCATTAGCATTCACAACCAGGAATAGGTTGGAGAAATCACTGGAGCAACCGAATTCTTCAGTCACTTTTACTTTATAGCTGCCAGGGTCTGAAGCAGTGAGGAAACGGGTTGTGCTTAATACAGTGGGGCTGCCTTCTTTTTGCCAGTTGTAAGTGGCATAACCGTCCGGAACTTCCAGATCCACACTGGTACTTCCATCAGGTGCAGGAAGCACAGTGCTTGAAAGACCAGATGTTACGATATCAGGAGAGATCGTTGTTCCTTTAAATTTCACTACAACCGGTGTGGGTGACCAAACAGACCATTCAGCACCTCTTTGGATACGGCAATCATAAGTACCGATCTGGGTTGCTGTATAAGTGTTGCTTGTAGCGCCAGGAATCACTATCCCATCTTTACGCCATTCATAGGCGGTAAAACCGGCAGTTACACCCAATTGAGCATTGATCGGATCGCCGGGGCAGAATTCCACGCGGCCATTTAATGCCCATGGGTTTGCCTTATGCGCTTTATTAATAAAAGGAAAGAAATTCTTCTCGGCCCATGCTGTATTCCAGCATCCATGGCCAAGATTTGGATATTCCGTATAAGTAATATTTGCTCCTGCATTCCTGTAATTGGCTACAACATTGCGGGAGGTATTAAAGTGAGGAGCTTTGTCAAGGTAACCCTGGAATAACCATATAGGGGTATACTTAAGCATATTAGTCATAGACGACTCTCCATCTGCAACAGAGCAGGCACTGATCGGTAAACCAGCAGCTACCAGGGTAGGATGGTTACGAAGCATTTGCCATACAGAACCGCCGCCACCAGACAGACCATCTACGATCACGCGGTTGATATCAACTTTGACCTGGGGAACAAAATAGTTAGTGATCAATTCGTTGATAATCTGATAATGGGTAGTATTGAAAGCCCCGGAACCGGAGCTTGTTTGCGGGTATAAAAGGAAACCGTCAAACGTTCCCTTATCTGCTGAATCCCTGAATCGCTGACCGCCATGATAAAGTTGGTATTCATTATCATAGATAGTTCCCTTTTCACCGATCCCGTGGAAGAATATGAAGATGGGATACTTCTTGTTGGTGTTGATAGAGTCCTTATAACTCTTGGGGAACTTAAGGCGGAAAGACATTCCTTTATAGTGATAGGCTTTAAAGGAAGTAGTGTTGAAACTAACGCGGTTGGTTTTAACCCATTTCGCCAAAGTCCCATAAGGCGGGGTAGCCGGAGGGGACGCAGGGTTATAAACCACGATAGGATCATCCGGGTTCAAAACACCGGTTTGCGCATTAGCTGTGCTTGTAGATAAAACAAGGGTGAATGCGGATAAGATTAGGATGCAGAGAGTTCTGATGAACGTTTTCATATTTATGTTGCTTAAAGTGATACCATTTTTAATCGTTAATCAACTGGACCAGGAGGTTTTCCTAAGGATTACTGATTGAAATCACTATGTTGATACTTGAACGGTATGTACTTTTTCAGGAAATATGTATCCAACGCACATAAACACACACTGATCACTGGCTAATGCCAGTATCAAACATTTTTTCCGAAACGGTTACATTGAAAACACAAAGGAATTTCAAGCACCGCTTCAAATGCTACCACCAGTGTTGTTCATTGGATAAAAAGAGTGGAATTCAGGAAATTAGACGTTGGATGGTTGTTGTAGGAGATTTGGCTTAATCGTAACTAAGTGTAAAAGTATATTTTTTTTTGATTTAAACAACCCCCTTTTTAGGGTATAGCAAGATCTGAAAAATAATTCCCTGCTTATCAAGCCTTTAACGAATTCGGTTTTCTAACTTTTTTTTAATGTGGATATTTTGGGTAAACTCGTGAAAAGCGATAACGAATGAGTCTGGTCAGGAAAAATGTCTTCATAATTCTTGCTTTTTATCAATGCCGGCTATGCACAACAATGAATGAAAAATGACAAAAAAAATTGCTCGTTTACTATATGGTCATTGGGGGATTTAGGTTTTTTGAGTAATTTTATGGACCAATCTTTCCCTTGTCAATACCACCAATTAACTTTTTCTCATACAAAAACTGATTTATGAAATTTATTGACCTATCCGTATCGGAACTTCACGAACTGGGTAAAAGCAAGCGTGCAGAATATTTGTCTGCAGCTCCATTCCCCAACATGCATTTTGATAATTTCTTTAATGAAGCAAAGTTGTCGGAAGTACTGGAAGAATTTCCAGACATGAGCCAGAATGCCGACCTTAAATATAACGATGCCAACCAGATCAAACTTGCCTCAAAAGGTGAATACCGTTTTGGAGAAAAGACACTGGAGTTTATGCACTTCCTCAATTCACAGCCTTTCCTGGAGTTTCTTTCCAACCTCACCGGCATTGATGCACTGATTCCCGATCCTTATTTTGAAGGAGGCGGCGCTCACCAGATACTTCCCGGTGGATTGCTGAAAATCCATGCTGATTTTAATAAAAACAAAATCACCAATCTCGATCGCAGGTTGAATGTGCTGGTGTATATGAATAAAGACTGGGACGAATCATGGGGCGGACACTTTGAATTGTGGGACACAGAAATGAAAGGAGCTGTAAAGAAGATACTACCCATATTCAATCGCATGGCTCTGTTCACCACTACCAGTGATTCATATCATGGTCACCCCGATGCACTGAGATGCCCTCCCGGCAGAAGCCGAAAATCACTGGCGCTGTATTATTATACCAATGGCCGCCCGAAAGAAGAAATAAAAGACGCACACTCTACCCTCTTTAGAGCCAGGCCCAACGAAAAACAGCCGGCTTCATTTAAGAATTTCATTAAACAAATAACGCCTCCGTTTATTTATGAAGCTGCCAAGAAAGTGGCGAAGTAATAATAACAGGTGTACGATAAAAAATAAAGGTGTTGTAAATACAACACCTTTATTTTTTATGCCATTATAAGCTTAAGCTTTCGCCAGCCTGGCATTGGAACCGAATTTTCTGCGCAGGGCCACAAAAGGCCGTTCCACAAGATAATAGGAACCCAGAGACAAACCGATGGTCAATGACACCGTGATCGCATACCATGTAAGATCTTTATTCGGTGCATTATTATAAAGGTTGCCGATCTTCAGGGCCACCCAATGGAAGAGATATAAAGAATAACACAGCTTGCCGATAAATACCATCACTTTATTATCTACCAGCGAATGCACAAAACCTTTGGTGTGCAATACTGCAAATGATGGGATCATGATTGCAAAAGCAAGCCCCTGCAAACTATACTTGATAGTGGTTTGGAAAAAAAGCTGGTTAAATACCACCGTGAATACCAACACGAGGAAGGCCAGTACAAAAACCACCTGCGAACGCAGCAATGCCTGATACCATTTTACATCATACTTGTAGAGCAACAATGCCGACACACAACCATACAAAATAGAATCAGCCCGGCAATGAGTGGTGTAATAGGTGATCTGGAAAACAGTAGTGCCGCCAGGAGAAGTGAAATAAGTGAACAACCGGATACCGAGGAAAACAAACAGCAAGGTCACCAGTATATACAACAACTTTTTATGCTTCTCGGAGAAAAAGGTAATAAACAACAAGGGGAATAAAAGATAGAAATGCTCCTCTACTGAAAGAGACCACAGGATCTTTGACACCAGCAGATATTGAGTGTCTGGTACCGGTGGATGAAAATAAACCAGGTAATAGTTCGTAAAATAAAATAACCCCGCCATTATATCTGCCCAGATAACGGAATAGTTGTAGATGATAAGAACAATAATGGAAACGATCAGCATTAATACCAATGCAGGGTATAGCCGTAAAAGCCGCCGGATATAAAACTCTCCCAGCTTCACCGTTCCTGTTTTACCAAACTCCACGATCATCAGTTTAGTGATCAGTAAGCCACTGACGTAAAAAAACAGCGTCACTCCCAGGAAGGCTACATCCATTGGTGCAAGGTAAAGATGCGACAGTACCACCAGCAGGATGGCATAACCCCGGAAACCATCGAGGTAAGAAACATATTTATTATCTGCTTTCATTCTCTATAATCAGTGTAGTTGGTTTTTGCCAGCCGGGGCAGTGCCAGGCTTTAAGCCTAGCACCCCACCAGCAAGCGGCTCTTCTTCGGAAATATCTTTTTTATGATGCGCAAGGTTATAATACTTAATACAATGGTCAGTACCGCATAAACAAGCCAGTTGATAAATGTAGGCGGTATTTCATGGCCAAACAGCTTGGGATAACCCATCCGTATGGCAAGAATGAAATAGTAATGCACGAAGAAAATACCAAAACTCAGCTCTGCAATTTTGGCCAACCCTGCAGGCATAATTTTTTCAGCTTTACGCATTATAAAAAGAAAGAAACTGCAAAAAAGCACTTTCAATACGAAATTGAACTTTTCATAATACGGCTTGTCGTAAATAATATTTAAGGCGATCGTTACCAGGATAGCTGCCAGCACGGGCTTCCAGTACTTCTCTGAAAACTCAATGAATTCTTTCCGGTAATGGCTGGCAAACATGCCAAACAGGTAAGGAAAGATATAATGCACAAACATCCGCGGTGTGTCGTACAATGCTTTCCTGTCAACCAATATGGAAATAATGAACAATGGAATAAGCAGGTAATACCATCTGGGATTTTTGTCGATCTTGATAAATACCGGCGCGAGCAAATAAAAGATGGCCACCATTGGCACAAACCATAATTGTATCATATGTGATCCATGCAAATAATAAAGCCCAACTTTCGCAGCCACATTATATTGAGCAAAATCAGGATAAGCCTCCAGTATCACTCCACCATAATCCTGTGCATAGATGCGGTAAATAAGGATCGGTATGGAAATAATGAAATATGGAATGATCACATTCTGTGTTTTCTTCCACCGGTAGTTTGAATAGGTGAATTTTTTTGAAAGGAACTGAAACAGATATCCCGCGATGAAGATGAACATTACCGAATCATTTTCCACCAATACCCTGAGCAGAAGCCCTGTAAGGGAATCTTCCGGCCAATCAAGCCACACGTGTGCAGCTACCACAAACAAAATGATCAGCCCCCTGAAGTTGTGGATATAGCCCAAAAATTCTTTCTTGGGTTTTGCAGTTGCGCCCGTATCTGTTATAGGTGGCATCATTTTAATCTCCTGTGTTTCCATGACTATTGATAAATTTTTTAATAGCGCGAATGATCAAGAATGGTCACTCATATAGGAAATGGATACAAAAACCAAGTACATTCAACAACACCGCATACACTACCATACCCTTAAACAACCATTCCGGTAATGCTTTAATGCCTATAACAGTCAGCATAAAAAGCAGTGGAAGGAAATCCAGTGAAAAACGCATGGCATTGATCTGGTGAAAACCATTATTATGATAAAACATTGTTCCGGTAAGAATAGCCAGTATGGTTAACCATGCCCCGATACTTACCATTTTCGGCAAACGAGCTTTGATGCTTGCGATAAAAAAAGGACTGGCCGCCAGCAAGGAAGTTCCCCAAAGGTCCATATCCCTGATCCGCAGCATTCCATTCCCTTCAAATTCGATATTGAACCCTTTAATAAAGAAACTGTACAGGTTGAACAATACATATTTCGCACTGAACACGCCATATTCATTCACCCGGTCGCGCAACACTCCATTAAATAAGATATAAGCATATCCCGGATCGAGCGGATTGCCAAAGCGGGAATAGTTATAACCGAAATACAACAAC
>CBHEUU010000069.1:0-11520 GCA_965990355.1 uncultured Chitinophagaceae bacterium | reverse complement strand
TATACTGATCATTGGGACCATCGTTGTGTTCCGGCAGATAGAGTTTGCAAAGAACCGTCCTGTTGGTTATAGCCGCGAAGGATTACTGGCCATCCCGGTTTCGACCGGCCAGGTGCACGCACACGCGGATGCGATAAAAAAGGAATTGATGGATGCCGGTGTAATTACCAGCATGGCTGAATCGAGCGGCACTCCCACTAACAATTTTGGATCAACCAGTGGAATAAGCTGGCCAGGTAAAGACCCTAATCTTTCTGTTGATTTTGCCTTCCAGAGTGTTTCTTATGATTTTGGTAAAACGATCGGATGGGAGTTCAAGGAAGGACGCGATTTTTCAAGGGACTTTGCTACTGATTCCAGTGCAGTAATATTAAATGAGGCGGCCGTACAATTCATGGGGCTGAAAAACCCCATTGGTGAAACGATCACCTGGTTTGACAGCCAGGTTAAAATTATAGGTGTAACAAAAGACGTGCTCATACAATCACCGTATGCACCGGTGAAGCCGATGGCATCGTACCTGAATGCCAATGCTGCTGATAATTTCGTTATGCTGAAAATACATCCCGGCAAAAGCGC
Organism: uncultured Chitinophagaceae bacterium; assembly: GCA_965990355.1. GTDB lineage: Bacteria > Bacteroidota > Bacteroidia > Chitinophagales > Chitinophagaceae > Terrimonas_A. Next base: position 10,941 of record CBHEUU010000069.1, on the reverse strand, counting down.
TAAGGAAGCATTAGCGAAGATTGAAACAGTATTTAAGAAGTTCAATCCCGAGCAGCCTTTCACTTATCAATTCGTAGATGATGAGTATGGAAGAAAGTTTGGCAATGAAGAACGGGTAGGTAAGCTGGCGGGTTTCTTTGCCGCACTGGCCATATTCATCAGCTGCCTCGGTTTGTTTGGTAGGGCTTCAGTCATGGCGGAACAACGTGTGAAAGAGATAGGTGTACGCAAGGTGCTTGGTGCTTCCGTGTTTAATCTCTGGGGTTTGCTGTCGAAAGATTTTGTGGTGCTGCTGATCATCTCATTGATTGTCGCTATCCCGATCGCCTATTATTTCATGCATAACTGGCTGCAGGATTATTATTATCATTATGATCTTACGTGGCAGGTATTTGCAATAGCAAGTTTAGGTGCACTTACTATTACTTTGCTCACGGTAAGCTTTCAGTCGCTCAAAGCTGCAATGGCCAACCCGGTAAAAAGTTTACGCTCACAATAGGTTTGGCTCCCACCAAGACAACAAAGAGCACAAAGGATATTTTTCTTTGTGCTCTTTGTTGTCTTGGTGGGATTTATTTTTTGTGGGAAATTTAATTACCTCTTCCTGATAAATAAGCTAACACATCATCCTTCCTTCTGCGGGACACCACCAGGCTGTTGCCGTCTGCCAGCCATAACATCCCATCCTTATCCAACCGCACCACATACCGTGAATTAACCAGGTGCGATTTATGCACACGGAGAAAACCATGCTCAGCGAGTATATCTTCAAATTCCTTTAATGTCCTGGATACGATCAAAGGCTTTTGATCAATAAAATAAAAATGCGTGTAATTATTATCTCCTTCGCAACGCAGGATGTCTTTCGGGTCATAAAAAAAGAAACCGTCCATGGTGCTTAAAGCAAGTTTAAAGGAAGAAGCGTCTTTCTGCTGCAGGTTATTGATCAGGTTATTTACCAGCTCCTGCTGTTTGCCAGGTTGCATTTCTTTTTTGATTATATGCCGGTTGATGGCATTCTGCAGATCTAAAATATCAATAGGTTTTAAAAGATAATCGAGAGCGCTGAACCTGATCGCTTTGATGGCGTACTTATCATAAGCCGTGGTAAAGATTACATCAAAATCCCAGGAGCCGACCCTGTTCAGCAGATCAAAGCCGTTCATGTTAGGCATTTCAATGTCCAGCATCAGAAGCCCTGGTTTGAATACAGGAATGATATCGAGCGCCTGCTCAGGTGATCCGCAAACCCTGATCTCTTTTGTGCCGCCTACATGTTTTTCAATCAGCAGGTGAAGGATATTCCCTGCAGATGGTTCATCATCGATAATCAATATTTTTAACATCCTTATTGCTTTAAGGTTGATGTAATAATGATCTCCACTTTGGTGCCTGTTGCATTCCCATTCTCATCCTGGCAATCCGTGATATGGATTGCAGCATCCTGCAGGCCTGCTGCCTTCAATGTTTCTATTCTTTGCCGCACCAGTTCCAATCCTTTTGAATCAAAATGCTGCGAACCGATCTTCTGCGATTTGATAGCTTCTGCTTTTTTCCGGCCAATGCCATTGTCCTGGATAGTACAAACCAGGTTGCCGTTTTTTTCCTGGAAAACAACAGACAATTTTTTATCACCTTCTTTCTGGCGAAGGCCATGCCAGAGCGCATTTTCAACCAATGGCTGCAAGAGGAGGGTAGGAAAAAGCACTGTATCTGTGTCAATGCCATTTGCTTTGACGGTGTATTCAAAAGAATTATTGAAACGTAGCAATTCCAGTTCAAGGTAAAGCCTGCACATTTCTATTTCATGGTTGAGTGTGATAAGGTTCTTTTCAGAAAGATGCAGCACCAGTCGCAACAGTTTGGAAAACTTGGAAAGGTATTGATAAGAGGCAGTGTAGTTCTCTGTAACGATCAGTTCCTGTATTGCGTTCAGGCAATTAAAAATAAAATGTGGATTCATCTGCGCTCGCAGGGCCTGGCCTTTCAGTTCGGCCATCTGTTGTTTAATGGCTGCTTTGGTTTGAATGGTTTGTATCCGCCGCCTCAATAAATATCCTGCTATTCCTGCCACAACAACAAAAGCGAGTAAACGGAACCACCAGGTCTTCCACCATGGTGGCCGGATGCTGAAGGAAAGCGAGGCCACATTAAAAGATTGCTGACCGGTAAAGTCAACAGCTCTTACCCTGAAAGTATATTTACCGGCAGAAAGATTATTATAACTGGTTTGATCTTTATTACCTGCCTGTACCCAGCTTTTATCCACGTTGTCCAGTTTGTATTCATACCGGGTTTGCAAGGGATAGAAAAAACTAAGCGCAGCATAATTGAATTCAACTTCGTTATCGGTATAAGGAAATTCCAATCGCTGGTCTGCCAGGTTGCCGGACGTCAATATACTATCGCCGGCCCTGAATGTGGTAAGTATAACCCTGAAATCAGGAGAAGAAAAATGAGTACTGTCCGGTTTGAAACGGATAAAACCATTGCTCACGCCAGTAAACATTTCACCGGTGGTGGAAATCGTGATCGGGCTGTTAAAATCATTGAACCCAAGACCATTGGTCCGGTTGAAGTTCTCTATTCTTCCTCCTATAGTTATTTTGGTAAGGCCTTTATACGTGCCTGCCCAGATATTACCATCCCGGTCGCATTGCAGGAAATAAAAATTGTTTTCCGGAATATCGTTCCCTGTTGCAACCAGGCTGAACCCGTTCAGGCTGGTATCACCGGCAGCATGAGTAACAATGCCTGCTGCGTGCGTGGCGATCCATATCCGTCCTTTCTTGTCTTTGGTGATATCCCTGATAAGCGAAGAGTGTATATAGCCGGGCTTTGTTCTTTCAGTAGGGAAATCAACAACTTTATTAGCGATGACATCGTAGCAAAACAGGCCATAATCAAAAGTGCCGATCCATAATTTTTTTTCCTCTTTGTCGAAATAAAGAGAAGTGGGGAGTGCCGGGTAGAAGCCATCTTTCTTTTTATAGACGGTATTTGTAAAGTTGTTAAAATAATAGAGGCCATCGCTCATCGAAGCGATCCAGAAATTTCCTTTTTCATCTTCTGCCATATCAGTGAACAACAGGTTGCTTTCATCTGTATGAAATCCGGAAGTGATAAACTGCTGTGTGCGGGGATTATAACAGAATGCATTTCTTGCGGCCAGCACCCACACATTTTCGTAGCTGTCTTCAAAGATCACGGAGCAATGGCGTAATGCGATGCCATTGATCTGTTGGAGGATGGTTGATTGACCACTTATCCTGTCTTTTACGATAAGGCAATTGCCGGCCGGTGAACTGATAAAGTATTTACCGGCAGCCCGGCTGTACAACACTGTATGCACCTGCTGGTCGTAACGGTACATATCATTTTCATGGATAGCGCGTTTATCCGGGGCAGGAAGTACTTCCGTGAAGGAGAAATAATTCATGCCTGGATTGAACCGCCCTATGCCATTGGATGTTCCTACCCAAACAAGACCTGTATTGTCGCGATAAATAGTACTCACTATGCCATCCGGTAGAGAATAAGGATCATCTGTGCGGTGGCGGATAAGAAAAGGCGGTTTCCCTAATGCATTCACTTCAATGATATCCCTGCCGGCAGGCAACCACCTTTTCTGCAAGGGATCGGGTATGTCCGCATTTTCTATAGTGCTGATGGCTGACCAGGGCAGATATTTTTTTATTCCGCCTGGCAGGGATAATACCTGCAAACTGTTAACGGGATTTTGAATAAAGTAAACTGTGTTCTTATCCGGTGATGTTTCCAGTTGAATGAAATGGTCGGCCTGATGGCTTTTGTGATAAGTGAACTCACTGGTGCTGATGCGGAAACTGAACAACCCAATGGATGTTCCCAACCATAATTCATCATCTGATTTGTAATAGATCCGCCGGATGCTGTTATAATGCCCTGCCCGTTGAGGGAAATGGGCCAGCAGGAATTTTTTCCAGGGGAAATAAGTAAATACCCCAGTCTGGTCATTATAGTAACAAAGATCACGCGAATCTGCTGCCAGCCACACGCGTTCTTTGTTATCTATATAAATATCCCAGATCAGGTCGCTCGGAATTGTTTTTTGTTTTTGCCGGTAAGCATCCACATCTGGCATAAAAATAAAGTTGCTGTCATTGTTTGGGTTGATCACGTTGAGCCCGCTTTGTGTAGCGATCCATAAGCGACCCGATTGGTCCTGTTCGATATCGTTTACAAAAGAGTTGGACAGTTTTCTTTTTTTAATACCCTGGTTATATACAACGAAGGAACGGCCATCAAACCGGTTCAACCCGTTTTCAGTACCGATCCACATAAAGCCGGCCCTGTCTTTCAAAAAACAAGTGACCCTGTTGTCGGATAAGCCATTGGCTTCAGTCAGGTTTTCAAACTGGTAAGGCTGGGCTTCGGCCAGTATGGGCAGGCAATAAAGAAAAACGATCAGTACAAGCCGGGTCAAAATAGAACGGTATAATGCAGGCAAATTCAAATCCTGTGCAGTATGTTACAAAAATATACTTAAAAAAAATGAGTTTTCAGCCATTTCCTCGCCCGGGTTTACCATTCGCTCATTCAACAACAGGAAATACCGCAGCATAGCTGGCTTTTACCGGAATCTTTTTCCCGCAAACAAAAGGAGAACTGTCATATTAGATTAGCGACAAAACATTTCCATGAGAGAAACCAGCTCTATCAGTAGCAAGGTAAAAGAAATTATTGCCGAAATGAAAAGACAGGGTTTGTGGAAAGAAGAAACGCCGGCATGGGTAACGGATTATGAAAAAAATGAAACCGGCAATCAAAAGGATTTTGCAGGGTGGCTGCAGTTTGTGTTTTTACCTAACAGGTTGTTGAAAGAGCAACATAGTGCTGTGCAGGTATCCAATAACTATGTTGTGTTGCAGGCAAGAAATTTTTTCCGGAATGATTTGAGGAAAGGGAAATTACTGCAGTTGCTGGTTGAACTGGATGCTTTGTCTTAATTGACCATTTTTCCTACCACTTCCTCAATAAAAATACCGTTGCCTCATTCATGATCCGTTATTATCCTTTCCATCAATTGTTATAACCGCTACCTATTTCGGCTGTCGATGGGCTCGTGCTTAATCTATTTTTAAATCCTAAACTGTACAAATGAAACAAATATGTAGCATACTTATCTTTTTGGGTTTATTACTTAATGCCAAAGCACAACAAATCAGATGGGGTGTAAAAGGAGGCATAGGAGAGGGCCAGATCTTGCTTAAAATAAAACAAAATAACCAGGTTGGCTCATTACCTTTGGAGAAAACAAGTTTTAGTATTGGCGGCCTCGCAGAATATAAACTCAGCGATGATCTTTTTATTCAACCGCAGCTTTATTTTATAACCAAAGGTGGTCGAATTAATATGAGCGGCTCTCTTGAGTTCAAGCTGACACAATTTGAGCTACCTGTTTATCTTTTATATCGGTACAATGGGTTCTCCCTTGGTGCAGGCCCAGGTCTCTCTTATGGATTAAAGGCACAGGGAGTGAGTACCGGAACAATGGACGATAATTTATATAAAGACACCTCCACGCAGCTTCTTCCCGGTGTAAAATTCAAACGCTTTGAAGTAGGAGTAAGTGCTTTGATGGGATTTGAATTTCCTTCCGGGTTTTTCTTACAGGTAAATTATACAAAGGGATTTAATATTAGTAGCAAACCTGAGCTGGCTGAAATACGTAACAGGGTATTTGGTATTTCTATCGGACATTTTATAAGAACAAAGAAAAAATAAAGAAGAGCCAATCAGCCCTGCAGTCACCTGCGTATTGGTAATACGTTGTAGGGCTAAATTTTATCAGTAAATATTAACCATATGAAAGCAACAGTTTTATTATTGATCATTGGGTCTTTTGTATTAACCACTTCATCCTGCGGTAAAGATGATGATGTAAAAAAGCCCGCCAATTATGCTGAGATAAGCCTGGCGGATATTAAAGCAAAAGAATCACTTCTTTCAGACAATACAATTTCTTCCACGAATGCCGGTGGTATTATCTGGAAGCCCGGGGATGTATATATTTTTAAAACACGCAACGGGCGTTTGGGAAAGCTCCGTGTGGTATCCATTAATGCAGCCAGTAATTATGATCTGACCATTGCGGCTGTCATTTATAATCAAAATGGCTCTATTGCAGAAGAAAGGGATTCCATTGTAATAAGAGGTACCTGGGGTTGTAACCTGGAAATTCTGGCCGAAGACCCCGACCCATTAGATCTGGATTTTCATTGGGGAAGGAGCAATGCTACCGACACCTATCTTTCCCCGCAGAACGGTGCAAAATTTATGAAATACGTTTTTTAGATCTGCTCAGCCTGTTGTTTGTGGTTTAATGAGGCGCTTGTGTTAGTGCAACAGGTTTGAGATAATACATATTTTCAACCCCTTCTGTTGTCAGCAAAGCAGCCTGTCCCTCCTGCAGCGTGGTTTCCTTCCACTGGTCTGTAGGAATGATCAGGAGTTTGCTGCTTCCATTTTTAAGTGTCAGTGGAAGGTCAAACCCTTTTACACAGTTTGTATAACGGTATTGTACTTTCTTTTTATCAGGAGAAACATAGAACTCAAAAGAAGGTATTTGAGTTGTGCGCAGGTATTGATCAAACACTTTCGCATAATCAAACTTTGTTCTGCTGGAAATATAGTTTTCTACTTGCTTACTGGTCACCGTTTGGTGATAAAAAGTTTTATTCAATCCTCTTAATATGCTTCTGAACTCTTCATCATTATCCAGTCCATGACGGATAGCATGCAGCATATTTCCTGCTTTAGGATACATATCGCCGCTTCCCTGCGCATTCACGCCATATGCCGGGATGATAGGTCTGTCATTCCGGATACCCCTGCGGATACCTTTATTATAAGCATCTGCTGATTCCTTGCCAAAAATGTAATCAACAAACAGGGTTTCGCTATAATTGGTAAATCCTTCATGCACCCACATGTCTGCAAGATCTTTGGTGGTGATATTATTCCCAAACCATTCGTGCCCGCTTTCGTGAATGATGATGAAATCCCATTTCATACCGATGCCCGTACCACTGCCATCGCGGCCGCGATAACCTGGTTTATACCAGTTGCCATACGACACGGCGCTTTGATGTTCCATGCCGGTATGTGATGTTTCGATCAGTTGGTAGCCATCTTCATAAAAAGGGTAGGGGCCAAACCAGTGTTCAAATGCATTAAACATATTGTGCACTTCCTTTGGCATATAGTCTTTGGCTATTTGAAGATTGTAGTCGAGTACCCAGTAATTGACATCAAGCGATCCTTTTTCCCCTTTGTACACTTCTTTAAAGTTTACGTATTTGCCTATGTAGGGGATGATGCAATAATTACTGATGGGATTGGTTACTGTATAAGTATAAGTAGCTGTTCCGTCAGCATTGTTCTTTTTTGATTGCAGTCTTCCGTTGCCGATTGCTACCAAGGTATCAGGCACGATCATGGTAAGACTGGCTCCTTTATCCGGCTCATCACTTTGATGATCTTTACAGGGAAACCAAACTGAAGCGCCGAGGCCCTGGCAGGCGACGGTCATCCAGGGGCGGCCCAATGAATCCTTCGCCCAGATCCAACCTCCATCCCATGGAGCGCGTTTGGCTTCATGCACTTTACCCTGGTAATAAATGGCGAGCGTATGCTGGCTGTTCTTTTTTTGTGCCGGCAGATCCACATGCCAGGCATTTCCTTCTTTCATGTAGGGAAGAGACGTGGTCTTATCCAAAATAATGCTGTCTATTACCAAAGGGTCCTGCAGGTCCAGTTGAAGGCGTTTGGTTGTTTGCGATGCAATAGTTTGATAGGTCAGCAGGTTTTTTGCAATAATGGTTTTGGAATTATAGTCAGGCTTCACTGTAATATCATACCGCTGCACATCCCACCAGGCGCGTTCAGGCGTGATACTACCCCTGAGTGTGTCAGCATGGGTATAAACGGGTTGCTGGGCTGAAGCCCTGAAGAGTATAAACACGCAGATGGCCAGGGTGGAGAGAGCTCTTGAAAGCATAAAAGGATTTTTTAAATGCTGAACAGGGATGATTTGTTGGGAAACAAATGTATTGATTTGGGTGCAGGATTATATGCAAGGGTCAATTTCCTGCTGGAAAAAGTTAATATATGTTGATCGGTTATTCTCTTCTGTTGATTATCTTGGGTGCAACTAAAACAGGATTAAGGCATATGAGAAAAAACTTTCCACTGGCAGCCTTCATATTGGGTTGCCTTACCACCATTTCTATTCCAGGGATATCTCAAACACAAGTAAGTACTGACCTTTATGCACAGGCTAGTGAAATGACCAATATCATGGTACAGTACAATGCTGACCGTGGTAGCCTGACACGTTTTTATTCCACCACTGCTTCTGCTTTTGAAGGACGTGGAATGCGTGAAGGGCAAAACACCAGTTCGCCGGAACGCAGGCAACGCTTACTGAAACTGATAGACGATTACGAAAAAATAATGGCCAGGTCTGGTTTTGATAAAATGAGTATTAATGGAAAAGTGGATTATATCCTGTTCCATCGCAATCTTGAAGATGAAAAATCCAGGTTGGAGCAGGATGGAAAGATTTACGACCAGATCGTAAAATATCTTCCTTTTGCAAACCGCATCTATGCTCTCGAAAAGCCACGCCGCCGTGGAGCGAATGTTGACGGACAGGCTGTGGCAAAAGAGCTGAATGATATTTATCATCAGATAGAAAAAGCCAAGGCTGAACTGAAAAAGGAAACTTCCATGGAAGCTCCACTGGCTACTGCGGCTAACGGAGCAGTACGTGATCTGCAGGGTGTATTGAAAAACTATTTCAGTTTTTACAATGGATATGATCCGATGTTCACCTGGTGGGTACCCAAAACATATAGCTCGGTAGACAGCATCCTGGGTGCGTATGCCAATGATCTCAGATCGAAAGGTAAAGAACTGCCTTCACAAAAAGATGATGGCAGTGGCATCATTGGCAAGCCTGCAGGCCGTGAGGAATTGATCCGCCAGTTGAAGCAGGAATTCATTCCTTATTCACCTGAAGAACTTGTAGCGATAGCCAATAAGGAATTTGCCTGGTGCGATGCTGAACTGCTGAAAGCTTCGAAGGAAATGGGATTTGGCAACGACTGGAAAGCCGCGCAGGAAAAAGTCAAAAACTCTTTTGTACCGGCCGGGCAACAGCCGGCAGCTATGTATGACCTGTACCAGCAATCTGTGGCGTTCCTGAAAAAGAACGACCTGCTCACTATTCCTGCACTGGCAGAAGAAAGCTGGCGTATGTATATGATGTCGCCGGAACGCCAGCTGACATCACCGTTTTTCCTGGGAGGCGAATCGCTGATCATTTCTTATCCAACCAATACGATGGAATATGATGACAAGATGATGAGCATGCGGGGCAATAATCCCTTTTTCTCCCGTGCCACTGTGCATCATGAATTGATTGCCGGGCATCACCTGCAGCAATACATGACAAGCCGCAATAAAACTTACCGCAATTTTTCCACGCCATTCTGGGTTGAAGGCAATTCTCTTTACTGGGAGCTGCTGCTGTGGGACCTTAAATTCCCGCGCTCCCCGGAAGACCGCATAGGGATGCTGTTCTGGCGGATGCACCGCTGCGCAAGGATTATCTTCTCACTGAATTATCATTTGGGAACATGGACGCCGCAACAGTGTATCGATTTCCTGGTAGACCGTGTAGGTCATGAGCGTGCCAATGCAGAAGGGGAAGTGCGCCGTTCGTTTGTGGGCGGTTATCCCCCTTTGTATCAACTGGCTTACATGATCGGCGGAATGCAACTGTATAGTTTGAAAAAAGAACTGGTGGATACCAAAAAAATGACCTATAAGCAGTTTCATGATGCCATCTTCCGGGAAAATGCACTGCCGATCGAAATGTTAAGGGCGATACTGATCAACCAGCCATTGAAAGCCGATTTTCAAACGAGCTGGAGGTTTTACGATCTGAAGTAATCTAACGGGAGTTCGCTTCCCGCTGTGTCACCCCGGCCCTGGTCCGGTAAGCGCACAAGTTTAAAGAATATAAGAGCTGGGGTCTCCTCAACATTGAGGGGACCCCGGCTCTTAGTGTACGATTCCTGATAATTTTCCTAAACCAGGGCCGGGGTGACACATACCAGAAAGTAATTTTTATTTTTTCTGTAACCTTTTACGATTTTAATCGTACTTGTGGGTATTAACCACTGATTATGCTAAAGAGCTTCTTCAAAATAGCCTGGCGGAACATGGTTCGCAGCAAGGGCTTTACCCTTATTAATATTACCGGTCTGATCATTGGAATGGCCAGTGCCATCCTCATCTTATTGTGGATACAGAATGAAGTGAGCTATGACCAGTTCCATGAAAAGAAAGACCGCATTTACGAGGCCTGGAACCGGGCCAGCTTCAGCGGGGAATTGAACTGCTGGAACACCACTCCCAAAGTATTGGCCAGGACCCTGGAGAAAGACCTTCCGGAAGTGGAAGCCGCTGTAAGAGTGGATTGGGGCAGCAATTTCTTATTCAGTATCGGGGAGAAACGGATAACTGTGCGGGGTACGATAGTGGACTCCAATTTTTTGCAGATCTTCAGTTTCCCTTTGCTGAGAGGAAATCCTTCCCAGGTACTGAAAGACATGCATTCCATTGTGCTTACCGAAAAACTGGCAAAGAAATTATATGGTAAGGAAGACCCGATGGGTAAAATAATCAAGATTGATAATAAAGAAAATTTCACCGTAACAGGTATTCTGAAAGACCTGCCTAATAATACCCGTTTCAAGTTTGAATACCTGGTGCCCTGGGCATATAAACGGTTTATCGGAGATGATGATCAGTATTGGGGGAATAACAGCACCCGCACTTACGTCTTGCTGAAACCTAATGCCAGCCTGGCTTCTGCCAATGCTAAAATGA
>CBHEUU010000068.1:0-11719 GCA_965990355.1 uncultured Chitinophagaceae bacterium | reverse complement strand
CATACTCTGGAAGGTTTACAACGATACCGTAAAATAATTGCAGGCCTGCCGCCACAGCAACGGTTGGTTTTCAGCCTGGCAAAAGAAGAAGGCTTGAGTCATAAGGAAATTGCAGAAAGATTGCAGATCAGTGTTCATACCATTAAACGCCATCTCAGTGAAGCCATGCGTACAATTAGTACAAAGGTGCCGGAAAATACTCTTACAGGAATTTTACTTGTGACAGCGCTGCAATCAAAACTACCCTGGTAATACTTATTTATTAAATATAATCTCCGCTACTCCCTGTGCAATAGGAACTGTGTTGGTCGGTTCAGAGTTAGTAAGAATAACAATTGCCGTTTTCTCATCCGGGAATCGAAAGTAAATTGATTGAAATCCTGGCATTGAGCCCCTGTGAAAAACCAGCTTCCGGTTTTTGTAGTCTGTCACATTCAAACCATAGCCATAATAAATAGGTGAACCATCGGGATTGTTGTAGGAGATCCTAACGAGATCCTGCCACATTTGTTGCCAGCCGTTTTTGGATAAAATTTTATTGGACTGTATCAGCATTTCCCATTTCATCATGTCATTAATATTTGACAGAAATGCACCACTGGGGCGGAGGGCAATAAAATTTTCGGCATTTAAAACGGTATCGCCTCCACGATGTTCGTACCCCATTGCCCGGTCTGGTACAATATCACTCAAGGACGTTGTCTGGGTTTTTGAAAGACCGTTCTTAATAAAGATCTCTTCCTCCAGGTATTTAGCAAAGGAAGACCCTGTTGCTTTTCTGATAATATCCGCCAAAATAAAATAACTCAGGTTACAATATTGCCATTTGCTTCCGGTTGGAAAAACCAGTGAGTCTTTGTAAGCTGCTCTGATAAGAACAGAATCGGGCTTTGCCAACATTCCCTGGAAAGCCGGTGATTCTCTTTGCAATCCTGAAGTATGGTTCAACAAATGGCGGATGGTTATTTTACTCCAATGCGGAGGGGCATCCTTGTAAAATTTATTCACCGGATCATTCAAGCTCAGCTTGCCTTCTTCCACCAATTTCATAACGGCAACCGCAACAATATGCTTGCTTACCGAACCGATTTTAAAAATAGTATTAGGCGTAACCGGGATATTATATTCGAGATTGGCTGATCCATACCCTTTGGTCTTAATAATTTTCCCATCCTTTATTATACCTACAGCCAGGCCGGTTATACGCTGTTGTTTCATACTGTTCTCAATAAACATATCAACTTCATCTTTCCTGTCCTTTTGTCCATAACACCCTGTTGTCAATATCAAAAACAGGAATACAAATACAGGCAAAGATTGAAATTTGCTTAAGCCCTTTTTTAAGGAGTGCATATACCGGATGTTTATTGTTTGTACGCTTTAATTATTTCTTCCGCAATGTATTTGGCAGAAGCAGGGTTTTGCCCAGTGATTAATTTTCCATCTACCTGAACGTTTTGCTGCCAGTTAGGTTTCCCTTTAAACATGGCTCCTCTTGATTTCAACATTGTTTCAAGTAAAAAGGGAACCGTTTTATCATTTCCACTTTCTTTTTCTTCTTTGTCGGTAAACGAAGTAAGCACTTTTCCCTTTACTAAGTATTCTCCATTGGTAAGTTTAACATTGGTCAGCCCCGCCTGCCCGTGGCAAACAGCACTCACTATTCCTTTCCGTTCATAGATTGTGCGGGTTATTTCCATCAGGCGTTGGTTATCCGGAAAATCCCACATGGCCCCGTGACCACCTGCAAAATAGATGGCTGAATATTTTTCTGCAGAAACTTCTTCAGGGGTCAGCGCGTGAGTGAAGCGATACCAGGCTGTTTGATTTTGCACAAGCCATAATGCACTGGCATCATTAAGATTCACTCCATACATCCGGCTTTTACCTCCGCGTGGGCTTACAAAATCAATCTCAAAACCGGCATCTGCCAACGGTTTGTACACATCAGCCACTTCACCGAGATGGAGACCGGTTTTGGAAGCCGAATTCCCTGACTGATCCTGGCTGGTTATTACAAACAACACTTTTTTAGTTGAATCAATCGCCTGGTTTGAAGCTGTTTTATTGGTAATCATCCATCTTCCATTTTCCTTAAGCAGGTTGATATAGTCGGCGAATTTTCTTTTTGGATATTCTATTTCAATTTTTGCCTGGGCACCGTTATCCAGTATATCCACGTAAACTATACGGGCAATGCAATTAGCCTTAACCCCGGGTTTAAATAAAGCGACATAATTCTGCACAGGCATAACAGTATGGACCCCGTCTCTTATATAACGGAAATCGGCTGAAGGATGATAAGCACTATGTAAAAGCGCAGTATCGCCATTATTGCGTCCATTTATATAGGCCAGCAGGGTTTGCCTTACCTGCTCTTCATCACTCACGGTTTGGGATTTTACTGAAGAAATGAATAACAGTAAGCCGATACAAAAAAAGATCTTATTCATGATAGTTATTTTATTATTCAAAACTATACTACACAATCGTTTTCTTTGTGACGATTCAACAAGTGGAGGAATAATTTCAGCAGTTCATTCTGTTGAGTGTATTGCCCGAGTTATTGAATAAAAACCGGCAGTTAGAGAGCACTATTCTTCATTAAGGAAAATGTTTAAATTACGGGGCTATGACCTTTTCTAAAAAATCAAGGTTTTTGTGGTACCAGGTAGTGGCATGGGTAGTTGCCTACGTCCTTTTTACTTTTTACCTGTACCAACGCCTTCTCCCCCTTCCCTATGCTATTGGTATTTCCACCTCAGCATTTATTTCTTTTGGGATTATCATTTATGGTTATTCCCTGGCTCTTTACCCACTGCTTTATAAGCGGATTCACCTGGTTTTATTCGGCCTGTCCGTTTTACTCTTTGTCGTCTGTGTTTCGGTTCTCCGTACATATATCGAGTATAAATTTGTCAGCCGGCTGTTTTCCCAACCGTCGTTTTTTTCGGCAGGCAATGCCCATTTCACTTATACTCTCGTTACCAATTTTGTTGCATTGTTGCTTGGTGTTTTATTGAAATGGGTGTCCGAATATTTTATTGTTAAGGCACAGCAGGCAACCCTTGAAAAAAAACGGCTTGAAACAGAAATGAAATTATTGAAAGCCCAACTGCAGCCACATTTTCTCTTTAACAGCCTGAATAATATTTATTACGAAGCCTATACAGAAAGCCCAAAGACGGCACTGCTCATCGAAAAGCTATCAGGCATTATGCGGTATTTTTTCGATATTAACTCAAAAGACCAGATACCAATTGGCCAGGAGATCAGTTTTATTAAAAATTATATTGAACTGGAGCAAATCCGGTGTCATTACCCCATACAGGTTGAAGTAAATACGGAAATTGATTATCAAACCAATGTTCCTCCTATGTTGATGACGCCGCTGGTGGAAAACGTGATCAAACACGGGATAGATAAAAAAAGAAAGGATAACTTTATTTCTATTCATATTCAAAAAAAGGGGGACCTGGTTTGTGTCACAACAAAAAACAGATTGCTTACATCAACCACAAAAGAAAATGGCTCGGGATTAGCGAACCTGGAGGAGCGTATGAAGCTATTGTACGGAGATAAATATCAATTGCAAACCAGCGGGGAAGATGATATTTTTACAGCTTCTTTAAAAATACCTGTCAAATGAAAATAAGTTGCCTTATAGTAGACGATGAGCCGAATGCAACGAAGCTGCTGGAAGAATATGTGAAACAGGTCCCGTTCCTGGAGTTGCAAGGCATCTGCATAGACAGTGACCAGGCATTGGACGTTCTGGAAACAAAGAAAGTGCAACTGCTTTTTCTTGATATTAATATGCCTGGTTTGAATGGCCTGGGGCTATCTAATATCATATCAAAGGAAGTGAAAGTTATTTTCACTACGGCCTATGCAGAATATGCCGTGGAAAGTTATGACCAGGGCGCAATCGATTATCTTTTAAAACCTATCACTTTCAAAAGATTCCTGGTAGCCGCCAGAAAAGCCAGGGAATTTTTTATGAGAGATCCTACTCCAAATGAGTCAGACCTTGAACTTACTCCAAAGGAGTTTTTCTTTATTAAAACCGGGCAGGAAACGGTGAAAGTACTGGTCAGGGAATTGAAGTTTATAGAGGCTTCCAAAGAATATATCATCTTGCATACTGCTAATGGCAAAATAACCTGCTACAAGCGGATGAAGGAAATTGCAGAAAGCCTGCCATCCAATTTTATAAGGGTGCATCATTCCTTTATTGTAAATCTCCATCACGCAAACAGGATCGAAAACGATCAATTGTTTATTGGCGACAAATGCATTCCTGTTAGCGGGACATATAAACAAGGGTTCCTGGACCTGGTGAAAAGATTATCTGTATAATAAAAGCCTGATTTATCTTAGTTTTTCTAAAGAACACCTTTAACCCTCTAACCAAATCAAAAACGTATGAAAAAGATTCAACTACTCTTCCTCGTTTGCTTTCTTGCTATCGCCGGTTTTACCAAAGCCCAGACCATCGATGAAATGGTAAAAGATTGGGAAAGAGCGAAAGCCTACACCAAAGAATACCTCGATGCCATGCCCGACTCCTCTTATGGCATCAAACCAACGCCGCAAATGCGATCTTTTGCTGAGCAGATGCTGCACCTTACAGATGCTAACTATGCCTTTGCAGCTACGGCTTCCGGTACTACCAGTCCCCTTGCTCCTGGCGGCGCCGAGAAATCAGCTGACAAATCGAAGAAGCATGTAATAGAACTGACCATGGCTGGTTATGATTTCATGATTGCAAGCATCAAGAAAATGAACCCTGCACAGTTCAATGAGAAGATCAAGATGTTTAACCGTTTTGAAATGACGCGGGCCGAAGCATTGACTAAATGTTTTGAGCATCAGACGCATCACCGCGGACAGTCGACGGTGTATATCCGTTTGGCAGGGCAAACTCCACCGCAGGAGAAATTGTTTTAAGTATTGAACGGAGGGTTTCTCCTCCATGAACAACGCTGGGTAACTTGCATAAGTTACCCAGCGTTGTTTAATTGGTTTCTATATCTTGATATTGCATCTGTAACAGAAAAATATTACTTTCATAGCCTTGTTTTATACCACCAAAACCACAATCAATGAAAAAACTATCAGCCTTATTCCTCCTACTCGTAACCGTGTGCTTATCCTGCAGCAAAGATGACCCCGCCGCAGATTATCATCTTACATGCACAATAGATGGTGTCGCCAGAAAGTTTAATGTCAGTGCCTTAGCCTTTCAGTCTACTGTTACGGGATATCAGGGAATTGCTCTGGGAGGAGCAGAAACGTCCTCTTCAACTTCTGCAACTTTCGGTTTTGAAATATCCAACCAACTCAACAACAACCCCGTTATAGCAGGCACTTACGTTGATGCAGGACCAGATTTTGAAGTGTTAGCCACTTACCTGACGGAGAAAGAAGAAAGCTTTGAGGCCGGATTCACTTTATATCACAATTCAGTTACGAATGGCCCCGCAATCAACAATCATTTAAATGTAGTGATCACCTCTATAGGCAACGGTTCGATAAGAGGAACTTTCAGCGGTGATTTCCATTTTGAAGCTGATCCATCTGCTGCCAAAAAAGTGATCACTAACGGTGATTTTTATTTGCCACTAACAACAACGCCATGATGTATTACAATAAGCTTATTTAATAACCATCCGGAATCCTACACCCCGGATACTGTCAATTTGAATAGTTCCATCTTCTGCCAGGTACTTCCGCAGACGACTTACAAATACATCCATACTGCGTCCATTAAAAAAATCGGGCTCTCCCCAGAGAGTAGTCAGTATTTCTTTTCTTGGTACCAGTTCATTCCGGCGAGTGTTGAGATAAAGTAAAAGAGCTGCTTCTTTTTCTGTCAGTATCTTTTCTACAGTAGGTGATATCAGCAGCAGGTTCTTTGGATCAAACCTGTATATCCCTATTTCGCAGATGTCTTTTGCAACAACAGGCTTTGTCCGGCGCAGGATATTCGTGATTCGCAGGATCAATTCGTCTGCGTCAAAAGGTTTGGTGATATAATCATCTGCTCCGAGCTTTAATCCATTCAGTATATCATCTTTTTGTTTGCGCGCTGTTACAAACAGAAATGCCTGCTCCGGGTATTGTTGCCTGATCTGTTTGGCGAGCGTGAATCCATCCTCCTTTGGCATCATCACATCCAAAACGAGAATATCGTATTGCTCTTGCTTAAGCGCTGCTCTTGCTTCTTCACCATTAAATACACGATCTGCCCGGAACTGGTTCAGTTCCAGGTATTGCTTCAGCAGGTTGCCGAGGTCCCGGTCGTCTTCAACTATCAATACGCTAACTTTCACGCAATGGTATTTTAACGATAAAGGTACTTCCTTCTCCCAGCCGCGAACGGACAGAAAGGGTTCCGCCCAGTATACCGGTTCTTGCCCTGCAGAGATATAAACCCAACCCCATTCCCTTCACTGAATGAAGATCTTTTTCCGGCACACGGTAAAATTTTTCAAAGATGCGGGTCTGTTCTTCCGCAGTTATTCCTCTACCCTGGTCACTTATTTCTATAATATAATTGCGTGCATCTGTATACGATTTCAACAGGATGGTTGTGCCAGGTTCGCTGTATTTAGCTGCATTATCAAGAAGGTTCTCCAATATACTATTCAGAAGCCTGGGATCTGTTTTTAACAAACGTGGTGTTTTATCGATAGATGACTCTACCCGGTGCGTATCATTTTTAAAATCCAGTAGTGTTTGTTGCAGGAATTCCGGCATTCCAACCGGCTCCGGCTTTGAAGAGCCTTCTTCCGCTAATGCTGTTTCCAAAACCTGGTCGGTCAATTCTTGCAATTTATGATGCTGCCGGTCAAGCGAGTTTACCAGTTCATCGATCATTTCTGGTTGGTGACGTATCGTTTCTTTTTTCAGGCTTTTAATAATAATCGCTATAGAGCTTAGTGGTGTTTTCAGTTCATGTGTCATGTTATTAGCAAAGTCTGTTGTAATATCCGCAATCCGTTTTTGTTTCAGCAAAGTGCGAAACACCTGGTAGAAAAGAAAGATCAGTGCGGCAATCAGCCCGATTGCCAGAAGAAATACGCCTGTCATCCGTTTCCATACCTGTTGCTTCCAGCCAGAAATGTCAGCCAGCTTCGTATACTTAACTTCCAGCCTGTCAAGAGAGGATCCGGCTCTTACATCTTTTAGATCAGAAAGCCCCGTTACCTGGACGCCCGCACCAATCGATAATTCTTCCCTGACAGCTTTATCATCTCCGAGTATGACTAAAGGGGCGTCTGTTGTTTTCAATAAAGTATCGCTTATTCCATTCTTTACCAATATGATTTGCCGGTAGTTCATATTGAAGCCGACTCCGGATAATAAAGCATTACTCCTTATCAATGTATGAAAGCTGCTATCATCCTGTTTCTTTTCAACCCTGATAGCGGAGACAACTTTATGCAAAAATTCATTCTTTCCGGTATTGTCGTAAAATGGTAGCTGATCTTTTAATAAGCGCATAGCACGGCTATTGGCACTATCGGTAAAAGGCTGGCTTAAACTATCAATAGCCTCCCTCACTTCCGCATAATATTGCCTTTTAGTCAATTCGTATGTATTACGGACAAGGTAAAACTGTATGCCAGAAAGTATCACTACTATAAGCAGACACCCGGCAAGCAACAACCTGATTTTACGGGCACTTTGCATAGTATCAAAATTAGGTAAGTCTTCCTCTAAACATGCATGACATCAATGGGTTAACCCTCCATTGACCCTTTGTTAACCGTTTGTGCCGCAACTATCCGGCAGTTTTGCATTTCAAAATAAAAGCAACATGAAAAGCAAAACAAATTTTCTCCGCCTGGTATGGAGCTCTGCATTCCTGCTTCTGGGCTTTACAATACTTAATGCCCAGGAAATGATAAGTCCTTACACAGAAGCCATGGCCGCCTATGAAAAAAAAGATTATGCAAAGGCGTCATCAGCTTTTACAGCAGCATTTAAAAAAAGCGGATACAAATTATCCAGCAGCCAGCTTTATGATGGTGCCTGCATTTATGGACTGAACCAGGAATATTCACAGGCATTCTCTTTATTAAATTACCTGGCTACAAGCCGTTTCTACTCCAATATCGAACATCTGTCCAGCGATCCTGACCTGGAAAAACTGCATGCATTACCAGAATGGAAAACCCTATTGCAAAAAGTAAGTGATAATAAAAAAAACCTGCCTGCCAGGAACCGTGAAAAGGCCAAAACAGAATTGCTTAAAGCAAAACGTATTCTTGATAAAGATGCCGGAAAGCTCTGGGGTGAAAAAATCTGGGCGGAGAATGTGCTGGTGCTTGATAACGACAATACAATCTACAGCCTTTATCCATTTCCCGGTAGTGAAAATACCGGCCCAGGTCTCTATTCAAGAAAAGCTCCTGCCAACACATTAAGCCAAACCAATTCAGTACAGCCATATGAAGGCAGGGAATACGCAGTAATCATGACCAGTTATCTTAACGACAGTAGCTCCACTATCATTCATGAGCTGTTTCATGTATTGCAATCAAGCAAAATAAAACTGTCTGGCGACCCTGTCGGTTACCTGGATAATTATGATGCCCGCGAATGGCTGCGCCTGGAATACCAGGCATTGAGAAACGCATTGAAAGCAGCGCAGGATAAGCAAAAGAAAACAGTTATTATGCAGATGCTGGAAGACGCACTTCGCTACCGGAAATTGCGGCAAGCCGCCTACGCAACATTCCTCGATAAAGAACTACAAATTGAAACACTTGAAGGGTTAGCGAATTATACCGGCTATAAGCTTTCTACTATCGCAGATAAATACGAGGAAGCCATACTCGAGATAAAGAGGCGTGAACAATCGCCCACTTACACCCGGCCATTTCCTTATGCTACAGGCCTTGCGTATGGGTTACTGTTTGATCATCTTGGATTGAAATGGAAATCAGGCCTTAGTCATCCGTATAATTTCCTGCAGATTTATGAAACGCTGCGCACAGGAATAGATACAAGCGAAACGCAGATCAGGGAAGCCAATCAACGGAATAATTATGCAGCCATTCATGAAGAAGAATTAGTCCGCAAACAGGAAAATGAAAAAAATCTGGCTTATTATACAGAGATGTTTGTGAACAAGCCGACGCTTAAATTGACAGTGACAGATAATAAGTTCAGTTGCTCCTTTAATATGAATGGAACGCTGACACTTGGGGATAAAGGTATTGTTTATTCCAGGGTGAACGGAGTGGACAGGTCAGGCAAAAACTTCGGAAATTTCACAACGTTGGCGGGCAAAGAAAAGTTGGGATACTCCGGAGTTCTTGGTTTGCCAGGAGGATTAGTTTATTTTTTCCCTTTACCTCAAAGCATTGAAGGCAACCTGATAAAAGGGGAATTCTATGAAATTGAACTTCATCCGGGATGGGCAGTAAAAAAGGTAAATGATAAAGGAGATCTGGAGGTAGTAAAAACAGAGCAGTGATAATGGTTGGGTGCGGTAAATGATATTCCCTAACTTTAAACCAAATATTACAGCCCGCATTTCATTAAAGACCCATTATCTAAAGCCCGGATTTATTATCATGACCTCCTTAAGAACAATTTCCGTTTTATTGGCCCTTTTTTACACTTCACTAACGCACGCTGCCGACGGCATCACCTTCTTTCAGGGCAGTTGGGCTCAAGTGCTTGAAACAGCACAAAAGCAGGGCAAGTTAATTTTTGTGGATGTTTACACCGACTGGTGTGCCCCCTGTAAACAAATGGACAAAGACGTGTTGCCTTCACCGGAAGTAGTTAATAAATACAACGACTCATTCATTAATTATAAACTGAACGCTGAAAAAGGAGAAGGTATTGCCATCGCTGCCAAATACAGCGTAACAGCATATCCTACTTATCTCTATCTTGATCCGCAAGGTTATCTGCTGCACAGAGCCGTGGGCTTTTTCTTACCTGCTCCTTTTATTGCACAGGCAGAAAGGGCTGTATCATTAGGCGCTTCGGACAACCCAATCAGCTTCCTCGAAAAAGAATTCAACAGCGGCAACAGGCAACCGGCTTTTCTCCGCAACTATATCAAAAAAATGAGCAGCCTGGGATTGGACAACACTACTGCCCTGAATGCCTATTTTACTGTAATTCCCGCTCACGAGCTGGCTCAACCCTCCGAACTGGTTTTTCTTGGAGAGCATATCAGCAGCACGAGATTTCAGGGTCTGCCTTTTTTACTGAGTCATTATGCATACTTAAAAAAAGATCAGCAACAAAAACTGGCCACCCGTCTTTATACACAGGTGATACATAACGCAGCAGGTATAGCCTGGAAGGAAAGCCGCGTGCTGGAGATGAAACAGCTGAAAGCTTATATGGATCTATTGAAACCTGATATACCTGCCAAACATCACTACGGAATAGATAAGCTATGCCTCCTCTACTATGCTATGGTAAAAGATCGGCTTCAGGTAAAAAAGACCGGTTACGCAATGGCAAAGCCCATCATGTCAATCTCGCCCGATTCAATCCGAAGAGAAGATGAACGGCAATATCAAAAGATCATGAAGCCATTTTTAACAGGGGAAATGGACAGCACCAAGGTAGTTGGCTTCGAGGAAGAAAAGAAATTCATCAAAAAGATGTATACCGGCGATGTGAGCACTAAACTGTATGAAGTTGCTCAAACTTTTGCAGAAACGTTGGATGCTGGAGACAATGGATTGAAAGATGCATTGAAATGGGCGCAGCGGGCAAAGGAGATCAATCCAGGAAATGAAGCAATTGGAAAACTGGCGGGAAAGCTGGAAGAAATGGTGGAAACGAAAACAAAACTTCAGTAGCAATGTCTGGCATAGGATTCGCGCAGTTTGTTTATAAATGACGGGATAGTTGTATAAGTGTAGAACTATGTTGTCATGGAACCATGAAGTTTAAACAATTTAAATCGAATTTTATGGCACACGAAAAAAACAAACAACTACTGGAAGCGCTGAATAATTGTGCGGCAGAATGTAATCATTGTGCAACAGCCTGCCTGAAAGAAAAAGATGTAAAAATGCTGGCAAGATGTATCAGGCTCGATATTGATTGCGCTGAAATATGCCAGCTCACCGCGGCTTATGTTGCACGCGATGCTGAGCATGTTAATCACCTTCTTAAAGAATGTGCAGATATCTGCGAAGCCTGTGCTGAAGAATGTGAAAAACATTCCCATATGGAACATTGCCGTCAATGCGCAGAAGCTTGCCGCCATTGTGCAGAGGCCTGCTTGCAGACAGCAGACTGAAATGACTGTCCGCTCATTTTTCGGACTGTTCATGCTCATTATGTAAATAAACATGTCAATCATCAAAATTCTTTTTTTAAATTTATAGTATCCGGAAATTCATATACACGCTATCAGATAGTGTATGCCAGATACAACGCCTAATATTTACCAAAACCAACGAATACATTCTGTTGATCTTCTCCGTGGCGCCATCATGCTGCTGATGGCCATTGACCATGTGCGGGTATACTCAGGCATTCCTGCCGGAAGCCCTGATCCGGCTGTTTTCTTTACGCGCTGGGTAACGCATTTTTGTGTTTCAGGATTTGTATTTTTTGCCGGAACATCGGCTTTCTTATTGGGTCAGAAACTTGGTAGCCGCACTGCTTTATCAAAATATCTTTTGGTCCGCGGACTGCTCCTTGTTTTACTTGAACTCACCTTAAT
>CBHEUU010000067.1:0-12071 GCA_965990355.1 uncultured Chitinophagaceae bacterium | reverse complement strand
GCGGACCTGGACGCCGTCGTCTCCGCGGAGCCCGGGAGCTGCGCGGTGGGCCAGATCGAGCTGCTCCCCGGCAGCCACGCCACCTGGATGCCCTCGGCCGTCGGCTGGAACCTCGTCGACATCAACATCACCCAGCTCTTCAGTGTTCAACATGAATTTTTTAGAGATGTTAGTTCCTTTCACATGATCTTTATACAATACGTTGTTGAATTCGTCGCGAACTACGATTGTGTATTCGTTTTCAACTGTGCCATTGTAGCTCAGGTGGAAAACAGGTTGATTCTTCAGGTTACCGATGAATTTCAGCTCTACACCAACAGGGGTAGTTTCATTAGCCTGAGCAGCAGTAGCGAATGTCAGAGATAAACTCAAAACCAGGGCTACAGCAGCGATACGAGTGTTAGACAATAAATTTTTCATGACTTTACTTTTAAGGTTTATTTAAATATTATTATTTACAAAGTTTGATGGAGCAATCGGAGAGCAAGTGAACCGGGGCAAGCTTCCTGGTGATTAATGACCGGCTGACTGATGAACCGGTGTTTTTTTCTTTCTTGCTGACACAAAATTACGTCTGCGATATTCCTGTTGCAAACCAAAATATGTGTGTTTTGGGAATGGTAAAGGATAAGGCCGTCTTCTGAAACCCTTTACTGGCAAGGGTTTTAACAATAAAATGGTGTGATGGCCAACCCTTTTTTTATACTGAAAGAAGTATGGATTTTGATAATTTCTATAGAAAAACATTGGTGTAAATACTTAGGCGGGTATGAAAACTTACCTGTTGCTGGCATAAAAATGGAATTGGAATAGCGTGGTTTGAGAAAGCGGATTATCATTGCACCATTTTTAGCAAAGGCCGGCCAAAGGGAAGATCAAAACCCGGGATTTCCGGGAAGAAAACTGCCGGGAAAAGATGTGCAAAAGCAAGACCAGGCTATAATTTGTTGATTTACAGATTTAAAAATAGCAATTCGTAAAATTAGCTTTTTTGGGTATATGTGGGGTATTAAAAAGCATTACCTTCAGCCGCCACAGACAAGGTAATGTGTATATAAAGTCAACCAAAATATATGGAGATTGTTATATACCTGACGCCCCCGGAACAATAGAACGGATAAAAGTCAAAAAGGATAAACACTATTATGGCATTCAAAAAAGAGATCGAAGAGATCATTGAACCGAAAGACATTTTTGTAGGAAAAAAAGACGCCCCTGTTACATTGATGGAGTTTGGCGAGTACGAAAATGAAGATTGCGCAAAGGCAAATGAAGTGGTTAAGCAGTTGTTGGAAGAGTATGAAGGAAAGATCCGCTTTAATTTCCGCCACTTTCCCCTCACCCTGGTTCATCAGCGCAGCATGAAAGCCGGAGAAGCAGCTGTTGCAGCCGCCCAGGAGGGTAAATTCTGGGAAATGCACAACATATTGTTCAGCAACCGTCGTACCCTGGGTACGACCAGCTTGAAATTGCATTCCAAAGAGGCCGGAGTAAAGAATAAGAAATTCCTGGACGACCTGGTTAACGGCGTATACGGCTGGCAGGTACAGGATGATCTGAAAGAAGGTATCGATCGCGGCGTGAAAGAACTGCCTGCGTTCTTTATCAACGACGAACCTTTTACCGGCAAGCCTACTTTCGCCAACCTCAGCGCCGCTATCGAACAGGCGCTCAAGAAAAGCAAAAGAAAAGCTCCAGCCAGGCAAAGGGCATAAGGAAGTCAACATTCAAAGTTGAAACACCTTCGGTGTAATTTTAATGATCACATCGAAGTAAGGAGAGCTTTGATTTTTAATTTTTTAGTACTTGTTATACATAAATAAAAAAAGGCATGAGATTCATGCCTTTTTTTATTTATCGGTGATCCGAGAATTACCAACGGCTCTTAGTGAAAGAAGGCCTGCTATTGCTATTGCTTCTTTCTTCACGAGGTTTTGCTATCATTACTTTGATAGCGCGTCCTTCTACAATACCGCCATCCAGCTCAGAAATCGCTTTCTGTGCAGCAGCGTCGTCAGGCATTTCCACGAAACCAAAGCCTTTGCTACGGTTAGTGAATTTGTCCATAATAACTTTTGCAGAAGATACTTCACCATATTCAGTAAAGAATTCCCTCAGGTCTTCGTCCTGAACGGCGAAGCTTAAATTTGAAACATAAATGTTCATGTAAAAAATGATAAATAAATAAAAAATGCTTGAGAATAACGCAACGTAAAGAAGACTAACTATTAGCAGAAAATGCTTAGCAGAAAAAATCGTTCAATTACAGAAATGCTGTATCGCTCAAATTGACTCCGCGAATATACAACTAAATAAGCAGAAAACCATCTTATTGTATCTTTAACATTATGGTAAAAGAACCTGAACTGGAATTCTGGCAGAAAGGTCCTGTGGAAGGAATTCCTCCTTTATTGCAACCCGTAGCACATGCATTATTGCAGGCCCGTAAAGAAGTGGAAGAAGCCATGAATGATTTTCCTGACAACCTGTTGTGGAAGCGCCCGGCAGATGTTGCTTCTGTTGGGTTTCACCTGCAGCATTTGGCAGGCGTGATCGACCGTTTGTTTACTTATGCAAAAGCATTATCGCTTTCAGAAGAGCAATTGCAGTATTTGCGGAATGAAGGAAAAGAAGAAACAGGTATTACTGTGACTGCATTGGTCCGGCATTTTCATTTAACTGTAGACGCCGCATTAGCACAATTATCTTCCACTTCCGAAGCCTCGCTTACTGAAGCCCGGGGCATAGGACGTAAACAGATCCCCACCACTGTGATGGGCTTATTATTTCATGCAGCAGAACACACACAGCGGCATACAGGGCAGTTGCTTGTAACGGCAAAAGCAGCTAAATACCTACTTATTAATTGATGAAGTGTCCACTTCCCAGGTGTCGGTACGGAATGGTGTTACCGGAAGCCCTTCTTTACTGAAAAGGTTGGCCATAGCAGTATTGCTGAACCCGAACCGGACTGCTACCGGGTTTTTCAGTTGTTTGGAAGAAACGATCAACCGGTCTTTCTCCACCTTTACATCAGCCGGTATAAATGTTTTGTCTTCTCCTGCAATAAAAAACTCCGTTGGCTTACTGTTACCCTTTGTCATGAAACCATTCGGGGCATTATCAAAAAACAATATGAGCTTATCACCTTTGCTTTCCATTCTTGCAAATACCGGGCTTTTGTAATGAGCTACGGATTGATGATAATTTTCAGCCAGTGCCCAGTCAGCCAGTCTGTTGGCCACCGATACTTTATCGTTGGGATGGATGTTCTTGATATCATCTACCAGGTCGGTAGTAACTACCATTCCTGTACGTGGCACAGAGGCCAGTGTCTGCGACTGTTGTTCCCTCAATAAAGCGGCAATATTGTTATTGCCATACGTGTAGGGAGCGATCTGCACAAAATAGAAAGGGAACTCTTTCTGCCAGGCATCTCTCCACGCCCCGATCATTGCTCCGAACAGTTTTTTATATGTAGCTGCTGTACCTGTATTGCTCTCACCCTGGTACCAGATAGTGCCGGCAATGGCAAAACGCGTAAGCGGATAGATCATGGCATTGTAAGCAACTCCGGCCTCTATTGGCCACCATTTGCCTACATTCAGTTTCTTTGCGGCAGCAGCGAGATCAGTTTCTTTTTTTACTGTTTCAGCAGGCGTCCATGTTTCAGCCGGTGTGCCACCCCAGCTGGCATTGATCAATCCTACAGGCACATTCAATTGCTGCTGCAGCTTTTTGCCAAAGAAATAACCAACAGCACTAAAGCCCTGTAATGCTTCGGGAGAAGAAACTTTCCACTGTCCCTGGCAATCATCCTGCGGATAAGGGGAAGTGGTTTTAGGAATATTGAATAAACGTATGGATGGGTTATTGCTGTTGGGCATCTCATCTATTATCTGTTTCAGATTATTGTAGCTGCTCCATTCCATATTGGATTGACCGGAACAAACCCATACCTCACCAATCAATACATTCTCCAACACAATCGTGTTCCCTCCTTTTAATGTAATGGTATAAGGACCACCAGCTGCGGGTGTAGGCACTTTGATTTCCCATACGGCATTTCCATTTGCTACCACTGAATCGATGCGGTTATTCCATGAGGTGGTCACAATGATCTTTTCATTGGCTCCCGACCAGCCCCAAAGCCTGGCTTCTGATTTTTGCTGAAGTACCATTCCGCTGCTGATCACTGCAGGAAGACGGATAGCTGCCAATGCTGTTACTGACTGAAGAACAAAGAGGGCAAATAAAAACCCGGTAATTATCTTTTTCATTGTGCAAACATTATCCCCGGAAGATACTATTCTTATGGCATATTGAAGACCCTTTAACCTTGAGTTTGGAACAGGGCAAAAGTTGTAAGTTTATAGCATGGGAAAAATTGAGTTTACCACGGCATTGCACAGGTTTGAAAAACAGGGCGAAAAAACCGGGTGGACCTATATTGAGATACCTGCTGAACTGGCAGGCAGGATCAAACCTGGCAAGAAAGGATTCAGGGTAAAGGGTAAACTGGACAATCATAAAATTTCTCAGGCTGCACTTTTTCCGAGGGGAGGAGGCGGTTTTATTCTTCCTGTTAACGCCACCATGAGAAAGGGGATCGGGAAGAAACATGGTGCGATGGTGAAAGTGGTACTGGAAGAAGATAAAAAGCCTTTTGAGTTCAATAAAGACTTCATCGAATGCCTGGCCGATGACCCTGCTGCAGAGGCATTTTTCAAAACCCTGGCGGGTTCTGTGCAACGCTATTTCAGCAAATGGATAGATGAAGCCAAAACAGAGCAGACAAAAACAAAACGCATCGCACAGGCGGTATCGGCATTAAGCCGCAGCACCAGCTTTCCTGAAATGATAAGAAACCTGAAGGAGGAAAAGAACAGGCTGGAAGATAAATAACAGGTGATAGCAGTCACCACCTGTTATCTGTTGGGTCAGTCGTTCTATATTGCTTCAGAGAAAACCTCGCTTGGTATAGTGTTCTGCAGCAATTTCGCCACATAATACGCACACAGCTTATTCGGGTTATAATTGGTGAACTCTTTGGCGAGTTTTTCTACATTCTGTTTATAAGATGGATCAGCTATTATTTTATTGATACCCTTCCGGATCTCTGAAGGCCTGGGAGATTCTTTACCGAGATTGATCCCAAGGCGGAAATAACCGATCCGCGCATTGATCTCATTTTTGCCTTCGTGTATACCTGCCACCAGCATCGGCACTTTGTTCTCTATTCCCAGCATTACGCCTCCATAGCCGCCATTGGTGATATATACATCTGCATAAGGCAGTATTTCAGAGAAAGGAATAAAATCGCTGATGATAAGATTGGATTGGGGAAACCTCTCCTGCAGTTCCCGTGTTCCGCTTCCACCTGTAGTAGCTATCACCAATGTATCTGTGTTCTTGAATGCCTCCAGTGTTGGCACAAGGATCTTCTCCACATTCGTTTCTACGGTTCCCTGCGTAACGATCACAATTTTTTTATACTCTGTCATCCGTTTATCAAACCATGATTTGCCGGGCCGGTTGGAAGAGAAAGGAAGCAGAGCCCCTATAAAGCGGATATGGGTACTCATATCGCTGCGATAGTATTCAAAACCAGGAGTGCCGCTTTGTAAAAAGATATCCGCTTTTTTTACCACCATATTAAAAACACTTTCCTTATTGTGCGGAATACCATATTGGTCCAGCACTTCATGCAGTACTCCATTAGGCTTTTTGAATAAGATAAGATCAGCAACTTTACGGAGAAAAGCCTGTTTTATCTTTCCTGCAATACTGTAGGACGGCGTCATGCCAAGGCCGGTAGGAGGCAGGTCCTTTGAAGTTTCAGTAAGCGGGAATACACCAACAGAAACAACCGGTATCTTCATCAGGTCTTTCACAAAAGGAACGCCAGTGAATGCACAGTCAGCGATCATCAGATCGAAAGGGAAATAAGTATTGTATATCTGCAATAGATCTGCATAGTATTCAGGGCCTCTTAATACAAACGCATTGACGATATCAAAACGCATCTTGGCAACTACGCCTTTGATCTCTTCTCTTTCAGGAAAAGCATCTTCAATGGAAGAAACATCCTTGGCCGCTTTCATCGGGAGATGAGGAATGCCTATTGCCTTTAGTTTAGCGGCATATTTGGTGGAAGTATACCATCTCACATCACAACCAAGGTCCTGCAGGTACACAGCAAGTCCGGTAAGAGGATTGAAATGACCATCTGCCGGAAAACAGGCAAACAGTATTTTTTTTCCTTTCAAGTCTTTGATCAATTCATTATTGTTCATCATTGCATTTTTTAGATCATAAAAAAAATCTTTCCCGGCAACAAAGTGCTTCCCCTTCTTTGGGAACCATCTCACTATTTCCGGGGATGTATGTTAAACGGATGCAATAATACAGCGCCTCTTTTCCGGTGTAAAGCTGAGGATGTACCAGCTGCGATAGGGGGTGTTTCAAATGCAGGGCCGGCCAAATGAAATGTTACGCTTAATTGCGTTTATTTGCAGATGATTTCTTCTATTCATGATTTTAAACGCCCGTTTTTTATAGGCATTGCAGGCAGTGGTATGAGTGCTATTGCACAATACCTGCAAGGCAGCGGCAAAACAGTATCTGGAAGTGACCGTTTCTTCAAAGAGGGTGAGTATAACGAAACGAGGGAAAAGCTTGAAGCGGCAGGCATATCCTGTTTTCAGCAGGATGGTGAAGGCATTACTGCAATGACCGACCTGGTAGTAGCTTCAACAGCAGTGGAAGATACCGTGATCGAAATACGAAAAGCAAAGCAACTCAATATTCCCATTATCAGGCGTTCTGAATTGCTGGCATTGATCGCTGCCAGCAAAAAGACTATTGCTGTGGGAGGCACGAGTGGCAAAAGCACTACCAGCGCCATGCTGTTTGATATCCTGGAGTATGCAGGTATGCAGCCGGGAATTATCAGTGGCGCGGGATTGGTAAGCCTGATCAATAAAGGACTGATAGGAAACGCACAGGTGGGCCAATCAGACTGGCTGGTGATTGAAGCAGATGAAAGTGACGGTTCAATTGTGCAATACAAATCCGAAATAGGGCTTCTGCTGAATATTGATAAAGACCATAAAGAAATCGATGTGCTGATGGAAGTATTCACTGTATTCAGGGACAACAGCAAACATTTTGTAGTGAACCGTTCACATCCTTTGGCTGCAAAACTTTCCACTGATATAAAAAATGATTTTTCCCTGCAGCCGGAACAGCCCGCGGGGTATACAGCTACTGATTTTATTCAACAGGGGCTCGCTATCTCTTTCAAAGTAAATGGCACATCTTTCAGCATGAACCTGCTGGGCAGGCACAATATGGAAAATGCGCTGGCAGCTACAGCTGTTGCTGCACAAATTGGCGTGCCTCTTGAAGTATGCGCAGCCGCATTAAAAAAATATGAAGGTATTTACCGCCGCAACCAGGTATTGGGAAATAAGAACGGCGTTTGGGTGATTGATGATTTTGCCCATAACCCCGTGAAATGTGCTGCTGCTATCGCAGCCTGCCAACCAGTAGCTCCTAAAGTAATTGCCTGGCTGCAACCACACGGCTATGGCCCGACCAAATTTTTAAGAAACGATTTTGTTCACGAGATCTCAGCTGTGCTGCGGCCTTCAGATGAAATATGGATGAGCGAAATATTTTATGCGGGCGGAACCGCAGTAAAAGATATTTCAGCAAATGATCTTATACAAGACCTACGTGCAAAAGGAAGTAATGCTTTTTTTGTAGAAGACAGGAATGAACTGCTTAATGCAATAAGACCACACCTTACCAGCAATTGCGTCTTGCTGCTGATGGGCGCACGCGATCCGTCACTTGAATATTTCGGGAAAAAAATATGGAGTGAATTATAAACGCTATTAGCGTTGCTGAAACAAGTACCAGCACAAGGTCATCAACAAGCCATACCGTGCTTTATCCCAAAGAGGATTTGATGCAGCATTGCTTTGTATATATTCAGGAAGAGCGAATGCACAAACAGCCAGCGGTCGGTCTTTTGATTCCTTATAGATCGTTACTGCTTGTTCCTGTTTATCATCCACGTTGTAAAAGAAACGTTCCTGGCCCAATTCGATAAAGGGGCGATTGTTCTCGGAACCGGCATGCACCATGCGGATGCCATATTCATTGCAAAGTACTGTTCTGTTTTTCAGTAAACCTTCCTGCCTGATCAGGAAAACCCTTCTTTCATCAGCATATTCTATCCGGGCGGCGTTGGAAGCGGGATGAAATACAAGGGTAACCAGCTTTTTACCATTATTCCATAACGCAAATACAGACTCTTCAATCGTTGACGTAACAGTTTCCCATTTCATAATAAGGGTTTTTGGTTAGCTATCAGGCGGAAAAAGTACAAAGCTTAGCCCAGACGAAGGGCCGTTAACTTAAAATTAACAGTAACTTCATATTGATCCATTTGAAGTGCATAAACTGTGGACAAATGGCTGGTAATCCACATTTTTTGGGATATTTACAGTTCTAATTTGTATCGAATGCTTACAGCAGTAGAAAAAGGTTTCCTGGAAAGGGCGATTGAGCTATCGCGGCAGGGAATGGAAGCCGGGAAGGGCGGGCCATTTGGTTGCGTGATAGTAAAGGATAATAAAATTGTGGGGGAGGGTTGTAATATGGTCACTTCGCTGAATGATCCTACCGCCCATGCAGAAGTGGTTGCTATTCGCAATGCCTGTCTGCACCTGCAGGTCCATCAATTAACAGGTTGTGATATTTATACAAGCTGCGAGCCCTGTCCGATGTGCCTGGGTGCCATCTACTGGGCAAGGCCTCAAAGGGTTATCTATGCCAATACCCGTGAAGATGCGGCAATGATTGAATTTGATGATGCTTTTATCTATAATGAGATCAATGCAGATATGGAAAAGCGGAAAATCCCTTTCCTGCATGAACCGCATCCTTTAGCGCAGCAAGTCTTCCGCCAGTGGCGTGAATGGGAAGAAAAGAGAAAGTATTAAACTTACCTGTGGTCCCTCTTCCGGAAATAATTATCCAGTGATATTGGCCCGCCACCTTCTATAAAGAAAAAGATCAGCAATAGCAGCACAGCCAGGGAATAACCGAATTCCGAATCGGCCGTAAATATTCCCTTTGGCGCGTTCACAAAAAATACGGCGCCTATTAATATCGGGATCATGACCATGCAGGATACCCGTGTGAGCAATCCTGTCACTAAAAAGCAGCCGCATAACAAATGAAGCCATGTCAGCACCAATGGTAACCAGGAAACAGTATTACTTACCTGTGATGAGGAGATAACGGATTCCAGGATTACGGTGTTGCTCATGAAAGCGATGCCTTTAATGATAAGGCAAAGGCCTAATACAACTCTTAATACGACCAGCCACCTGGGATGATGGGTGGCACTCCAATGGTCAATCTGGTGTAGCATACCCATAGAACAGATTTTATTAAAAGAACAGGATGAAAAATGACAGTATAAGTTACGATTTTTTGAGGCCAATGCAAAATAAGTTTGCCTCTCAGGGCTGCTGATTCATTCTGTGAATGATCATGTAACTGATGATAATTAAGAGGATAACAATGATAACGGAGATGTAGATCCAGGATTGGTCCGGCAATTTCAGTTTTTCCCTGCGTTGTTTTTTGCGTTCTGTTTTTTTCTTCAGGTCACGGTTCAGCATTTCCACCATATAAGCTACCTGCTGCTTATCGTTGAAAGCCTGCAATCCGTCCAAAGCATCGCTGGCAAATTCATTGTCTGCCAGTTTCTTTTCCACTTCATGCTTTTTCTCTTCAGAAAGTTTATTCTGCAGGTACAGCAATAACGTGTCCTGATCAATATCAGTGGTTAAATGGGATAATATGTCTTTCAGGTTTTCCCGCATTTCGTTAAGACCACTAGGAGGCCTTCAGTTTTTTTTCAATCAATATTTTCAGATTGCGTTTTCCGTTTTGGATATGGCTTTTCACCTGCATGAGGCTGAAGCCGGTTTCATCACTGATCTCCTGGTAACTTTTCTTTTGCAGGTAAAACAAAGTTACACATTGCTGTTGCTCACTGTTCAGTTCTTTTAACGCATCTTCCATCAAATCCAGTGTCTGATCTTCTTTGGTCATTTGCTGGAGGTTGGACTCTTCATCGGGTGTAGCCAGCAGTTTTTCTGAAAGTTCTGCCGGTATTTTTCCCTGCCTGTCCCTCAGCTTCATCAGGCAATGATTTTTCGCGACCATATAAAGCCATGATTTGAAATAAGACACTTTATATTTTCCCAGCTCCTGTATCACTTTCAGGAATATCTGTTGCACACTGTCCTTTGCCTCTTCTTCATTTTTCAAATATTTCATACACACACCGAGCAATAGCAAGGTATACCGTTGCAATAAAATGCCCAGCCACTCATTGTTATGATCGCGCTGGAACCTTTCAAGCAGCTCCTGATCGGTGATATGATCAAAATTTTCAGTCTTCACAAACGAAAAATAGGTGATTTGACAGTATGATCCATATTTTTACTTTTGAACTGTATCTATGATGCTGCAAAGCAACAATTTCATAATAATTATTTGAAACTCATTTTAATATTTTCGAAAAAAAATAAGAATGGATTATGCGATTATCAAGGTGCCGGCCGCTCCTATGCGCCGGAAAGCCCGGCACCAGGGAGAAATGACCAACCAGTTATTGTTTGGTGACACGGTTAAGATATTAAAAAAGAAAGGCGATAAATGGGTAAAGGTCCGCAATCTTTCAGATGGATATGATGGCTGGATTACCCGGCATTTGCTGGAAGAGATCACGGAAAAAGAAGCCAAAGCAGGGATACTCACACCGGTTGTAACAGCAGAGCTTATCAATACTGTTACCATCAACCAGGTTCCCATGCATATTCCATTAGGCGCTTCGCTTCCGGAATGGGATGGTGCGCAGGGAAAGATCAATGGGCTGGTGTATCAATTCCATGGCAAAAGCATTAACCGGTTGGGTTCAAAACCAGGCTCCGCCCTGTTAAAATCGCTGGTAGAGCCCTGGTTGAATGCGCCCTATATGTGGGGTGGCAAAACGATCTTTGGTGTTGACTGCAGCGGCTTTGTGCAGGTCAATTATAAAATGATGGGTATTGATCTTCCCCGCGACGCATGGCAACAGGCGCAGGAAGGAAAAATCGTAGAGAAGCTAAAAGATGCTGAATGTGGTGACCTCGCTTTCTTTGATGATCACGATGAGATCGTGCACGTGGGAATATTGTTAAGCAATGAAACAATTATTCATGCTTCCGGTAAAGTAAGGATTGATCAGATTGACAAAAAAGGGATCACCAACTCCGACACCGGCAGGCGCACACACTCACTTCGCGTGATAAAGCGGTACTGGTAACACCGTCATATTTTCGCTCGTTTTCATCCGCAACGTAATATTGAGAATGGGGGCATCGGGGCCCTCCAGCTTTCCCCATGCAATGGTAAGAGGGGAGAGGCCGTGAAGGGGAACAAAATAATTATACATCGCACCGGTAACAGCAGCATTTTCTTTGAACTCATGATAATTTGAATCAAAGAAGCGACGCTTATACTGCCTGTGTATTTTTTCAAATTCCTTTTTTATCTCCTTTAACCCCTTCTCACTATTCTCTCCATAAGCAACCAGCTGGTACACCAATATAGTATCCTGCGGCGGCAAACTATCAACATACTGAACGGGCATTTCCTCCAGCAACACTTCCATCCGCTTCGGCTTAAAGAAAAAAGGATTATAATTACTATACACCCCAAAAAAATAGAAAAGCGACGTATCACTCCGAAGCCTTGTCCTCTTCTCCGTAATACCCGGATCCTTCATCAGGTGCTCCATAAAACGACTAAACTGCCCCTGAAAAGGATCCGAACGAAAATAACTATGAGCAAACTGATAAAGCCCTTCCTGCTGCGCTGCAGCCCGTACCGAAAGGAAAAGAAAAAGACTGAGAGTGAAGTAAAGTTTATTCATATGATGGGGTTATCATTTTTTCTTCAACCTTATTAAGCAATTTAAACATTGCAGGCTTAAGAAAATT
>CBHEUU010000066.1:0-12171 GCA_965990355.1 uncultured Chitinophagaceae bacterium | reverse complement strand
GATCTCATCACTTACCCATTTATCCCGGAAGGTGCTGAGCCTTCCTTTTTTGTTGGCCAGTGATTCATAATAATTGGTCAGCCATTTTTTTTCCGATGGCCTGGGAGCTTTATAAAGAGCGACGGAGAAAACACCCATTCTTGCTTCACGCACTTTGGTGGCTTTTGCACGGTAAGTGCTATTATAAAATTTAGCGCTGCGGAATGTTTGAGGAACTACTTCTGCAGGATAATTCTTTTCATTGAGTGAATGACGGATGGCGACAAAATAAATATCAGTGGAATCTTCAGCTGTGATAAAACCAAACTCGCTGACACCAATTTCTACTACATTGTTTACAAAACCACGCATGTCGGCGGTGGTTGACTGCGCAAAGGAGGAGAAGGGGAATAAGCATCCTGCAAGCATAGCCCAGAGGAACGGCTTAAGCAAGCAGTCAATTTTCGGTGTTTTGGTTTTCATATAAGTTAGCGCTTGAGTTATTAAACTCCCTGTCCCCCGGAATATTGCCCAATACGGGCACCAGAGCGGCAGAACGCGGGATTGAACGCAAGCAATTACGTAAATCTACTTATTTTGAGTGGATAGTCTGGGAAAATTTCGATGGTCGATCGCCGGCCATCGGTCATCGGCCATCGATCTTATTTAACAGTGCCTTTATCACTCCATCCATAGCCCGCTGATTGATCCATCTTGCCACCACTACCAGCTCATGTTCAGGGTCCACATAAATGAGATTGGCTCCATTGCCAATATGCATGAAAGCCGTGGCAGGGGCCGATGGCAGCATTTTACGGTCTGTATTGAGGAACCAGTTCATGTAGCCATAATCAGTTTTAACCGGTGTTGGTGTAAGTGCCTGTTTCACCCATTGTTTGCTGATCAGTTGTTTTCCTTTCCAATTGCCCTGATGCAAAGTGAGCAAACCAAACCGCGCCATATCATACGCATTGATGAACATACCACCGCCCCAATGCCCGCCGCCACTTACACTTTGCACAGCCTCACCATCCAACGTGATCCAGGCATTGCGATAGCCTGCCCAGCGCCAGGTATTGGAAGCACCAATAGGATCCATGATATACTGTTTCAGTACCTGTGGCAATGCTCTGCGCCAAACACTGGTTGCTGCCAGTGCCAATGCATTTACCCTTACATCATTGTATTCATAACGTGATCCGCTGGGATAGCGGGGACGCGATTTCCAATCGGCCCGGCTGCTATCCGGCCGGTCGGCCCATTCGGGTTTGTCCCACAGTGTTCCTTCCCAATCGCTGGTTTGCCTCAGGAGATCATTCCAGGTGATAGTGCGATTATGCCCCGAAGCAAATGGATAAATAAAAAACGGTTTGCCTTTTTCATCTTCCTGTCCATATAATTCAATGGGCGGAATATAACCGGCTACTGTATCCTGCACATTCCCGATCAGGCCGCTGTCAACAGCCAGGCCAACGACTGTACTTAAAAAACTTTTTGTTACACTATGCGTCATATCGCAACGCAATGGTTCGCCCCATGTTTTGATAATATAACCTTTATAAACAATAATGCCTGTCGGTTCTCCACGGTCGGCCATTGGGCCAATCGCATTGCCAAATGGTTCCTTTCCAAAAGTATTGGCCTGATCAATTTCCAGCCTTCGCGGATTTTTTGATTCATGCGAAATAGCAAATGCTGCTGCAGAATCAACTGCAGCCGGGTTGAGGCCCAGTTCAGCAGGAGTCTTTTGTTCCCAATGACCAGCCGGAGGGAAATAGTCTGATTGCTTTGATTTTATTTTCTGCGCGAAGCAGGTTGTAACAGATAAAAAGAGCAGGAAAGAAAAAAAGAGTCTCATGTATGTTGCGGTTATGATTACCGAAGATAAAAAAGCCCCGGATCAAAGTCCGGGGCCTTTTAAACTAAACTTATCTGTATTCTTATTTCACAGCTTTCCTCGCAAACTCAGACCTGATCACATTCAGGGCTCCGCCTGCTTTGAACCATTCAATCTGCTGCTCATTGTAAGTATGATTTACACTGATCACATCGGAAGTTCCGTCAGCATGATTCAATTCCACGGTCAGCGGCTGACCAGGCGCAAAGGAAGTGAGACCTTCGATATCAATATTATCATCTTCCTGCACTTTATCGTAATCTGCTTTATCAGCAAACGTAAGTGCCAGCATACCTTGTTTTTTCAGGTTGGTTTCGTGGATACGTGCAAAGCTGCGCACGATGATGGCCCTTACGCCTAAATGACGTGGTTCCATAGCTGCATGTTCGCGGCTGCTGCCTTCTCCATAGTTTTCATCACCAACAACTACGCTGCCTACATGCGCTGCTTTGTATGCGCGGGCTGTAGCAGGTACTGGCCCGTATTCACCAGTCAGCTGATTTTTTACGCTATCAGTTTTATCGTTGTAATAGTTGATCGCACCGATCAGCATGTTGTTGCTGATATTATCCAGGTGGCCACGGAATTTCAACCATGGACCAGCCATTGAGATATGGTCAGTGGTACATTTTCCTTTTGCTTTGATCAGCAGTTTCAATCCCTGCAGATCATGTCCTTCCCAGGGTGCAAATGCCTGGAGCAATTGAAGACGCTGGCTGTCGGGGCTCACCGCCACTTTCACATGGCTGCCGTCTTCAGCCGGTGCCTGGTAACCTGCATCTTCTACAGCAAAACCTTTGGGAGGAAGTTCAAAACCAGTAGGCTCTTTCAGCAATACATCCTCACCTTTTTCATTCTTCAGTTTATCTTTTAATGGATTGAAGGAAATTTTTCCTGCAATCGCCATAGCTGTTACGATCTCGGGGCTGGCCACAAAAGCATGTGTGCTGGCAAGACCATCATTACGCTTCGCAAAGTTGCGGTTGAAAGAAGTGATGATCGTATTCTTGCGGTTAGGATCATCTATATGCCTTGCCCATTGACCGATGCAGGGTCCGCAGGCATTGGCCAGTACCACACCACCTACGCTTTCAAATGTATTGATAAAGCCATCACGCTCGATGGTATAACGTACCAGTTCACTACCCGGAGTGATGGTAAATTCCGAATGCGCTTTCAGGCCTTTGCTTATCGCATCCTGTACAATGCTGGCAGAGCGGCTGATATCTTCGTAAGAAGAGTTAGTACAGCTTCCGATCAATGCCACTTCCAGTTTTTCAGGCCATCCATTTTCTTTCACGGCAGCAGCCATTTGGGAAATAGGTGTAGCCAGGTCCGGAGTGAAGGGGCCGTTCACATAAGGCTCGAGTGTGCTGAGGTCAAGTTCCAGCAACTGATCATAATATGCTGCAGGGTTAGCATACACTTCAGCATCAGGACGCAGGTGTTCCTTAATGCCATCAGCCAGGGCAGCTACTTCTTCGCGGCCGGTAGCTTTCAGGTAACCGCTCATTTTTTCATCATATGCAAAGAGTGAGCAGGTAGCACCGATCTCGGCACCCATGTTACAAACAGTGCCTTTACCGGTAGCGCTCATGCTGTCTGCGCCTTCTCCGAAATATTCAACGATAGCGCCGGTACCACCTTTCACGGTCAGCTGGCCCGCTACCCAAAGAATTACATCTTTACAACTGGTCCATCCGCTCATTTTACCTGTCAGTTTCACACCAATCACTTTCGGCATTTTCAGTTCCCAGGGAAGACCGGCCATCACGTCCACTGCATCAGCACCACCCACACCGATCGCCACCATACCCAGGCCACCTGCATTAGGCGTATGGGAATCGGTCCCGATCATCATACCGCCAGGAAATGCATAGTTTTCCAGTACTACCTGGTGAATGATGCCGGCACCGGGTTTCCAGAAACCGATGCCATATTTATTGGAAATGGAAGAAAGGAAATCGTATACTTCTTTGTTCACTTCATTCGCAGTGGCCAGATCGGCTTTAGCGCCGGTTTTAGCCTGGATCAGGTGATCGCAATGCACAGTAGAAGGAACAGCCACTTTATCACGACCGCAGGTCATAAACTGGAGCAGGGCCATTTGCGCTGTTGCATCCTGCATTGCTACACGGTCAGGCGCAAAATCTACATAATTCTTGCCACGTGTATAGGGAGTTGATGGCACTGCGCCATGTAAGTGTGCATATAATATTTTTTCAGTGAGGGTAAGGGGTTTGCCGATGACCTTCCGGGCAGCAGCGATCTTTCCCGGCATTTCAGC
The DNA here is from genome assembly GCA_965990355.1 of uncultured Chitinophagaceae bacterium. Classification (GTDB taxonomy): domain Bacteria; phylum Bacteroidota; class Bacteroidia; order Chitinophagales; family Chitinophagaceae; genus Terrimonas_A. Next base: position 8,008 of record CBHEUU010000066.1, on the reverse strand, counting down.
ATAAATTTTCTTAATGAGATCGAGATCGAATACCATGTGGATATAATTTGAATTTGAGATATTGGGCCATCGGTCATTGTCAGGATCATTGGGGGACCAGGAGAGAGAGAAATGACGCGTGACGGTGACGAATGACTTAAAAAGTGCTGCGAATTTACGACAAATGAATGGTTTTTTTAGCCTGAAAATGAAGAGAAAATGCTCTACATGGGGGAAAAGCCCGGAGGGGGCCGGGTAAATAACCCTGGCCCCCTCGGCAGTTGGTTTTACGGGCTATAAAACTTATTCGGTTCTGAGATTTTTTACAGGGTTCGACAGTGCCGCTCTCACTGTTTGATAACCCACAGTTAACGCAGCAATCAGGGATATAATGGCCAGTGCGCCTGCAAATATCCAGGCACCAAAACTGATACGGTATTCAAAATCTTTCAACCAGCTATTCATTAGCCACCAGGCTAGCGGTGCGGCAATCAGGAAGGCCAGCAGGATAAGACGGGAGAATTCACGGCCAAAGATCCATACCAACTGCCCCATTGAACCACCTAATACCTTGCGGATACCTATTTCCTTAGTCTTCTGCGCTACCATGAATGACACCAGGCCATAAAGTCCCAGGCAACCGATAAAAATGGCAATAAAGCAGAAGATGCCGATAGTGCGCAACATAAAATCTTCTGCCTGGTAAAACTCTGCAATGCGTTCATCCAGGAAGTTGTGTTCATACACCTGGTTGGGATAAGCCTGACTCCAGGTTTTTTCCAGTGCTGCCAATGTTTGCGGAAGACGGGTAAGGTTTACTTTCACTGCATATTCGTCATAATCTTCCGGGTTGATCCACATACAAACCGCACTGATATCTTCATGAAACGACAGATCATGAAAATCCTTTACCACGCCTACAATTGGCATTCCAGGTAATTTGCTGATCGATATTTTTTTACCGATCGCCTCTTCCGGTGATTGCAGACCCAACTTTTTAACCAGGGTTTCATTGATCACCAGTTCACGGGCACTGTCTGCCGGAAACACGTTTCTGCCAGCTACCAATTGCAATCCGAAAGTATTCAGGTACTGATCATCTATCGATTTCATACTCGTTTTGAATGGCTCATCTTCTGCACGGCTCTCAAACCTGACAGATGTATTCCAGGTGGAGCTTGAGGAAGGTTCGGCATAACACAGGGAAATCTTTTCAACACCGGGAACCTGCGCCAGTCTTGTTTTCAGCGATTGCACCGAACTCTCTGTTCCCTGTCCTTTTGGTATCATTACAATTGCATCCTTATCAAATCCCATGGATGATTGCTTGGCAAACTGCACCTGTTTGCCAATTACGATCATGCCTATGATCAATACAAGGGATATAGAGAATTGCGTAACGATCAATGTACGCCTTGTGTTGAAACCACCAAGCTGATGACCCGAAAGTTTTCCTTTTATTGCCGCCATTGGCTGAAAGCCAGACAGGATCAATCCAGGGTAAGAGCCTGCCAGAAAAGTAACGATCACTATCAGTGAAACAATAAACAGAGGCAGTTGCCAGCTTTGTGTAATGCTGGCGTCCATATAAGTGCCAAACCATTCATTAAATAAAGGCACCACCAGCTTTGCCAGCAGCAGCGCCACGAATGCGGCTATGACAGCAATAAAAGCAGTCTCACCGATGAACTGCCAGAACAACTGCGTACGCATCCCTCCCATCACTTTTCTTATGCCCACTTCTTTTGAGCGCTTCAATGCCTGGGCCGTAGCCAGGTTAATAAAATTCACACAGGCAGTAATGATCAGGAAAAGACCAATGAATGACAACACCCATAAGTTGCGTTTTTCCATTACTCCACCATAGCGGGAATCAAAATGAAGCTGCGATAAAGGTTGCAGCTTATAGTGATGCACATTCTTGTTGGTAGGACGGAACTTTTTTACATAGTTGGGCAACACCGCTTCTACCTGTGCTGGTGATACATTGGGCTTAAGCAAAGTAAAACATTGCATAGCACCCGTCATGCCGCCCCAGGCATCATCTCTCGCCATCCATTCATTATAATCTTTAAGGTTGCTGTAAGAAACGAAGATCTCTGTTTTCTGATCCGTGTTGCGGGGAAGATCTTTAAGCACGCCGGTAATGCGGAAATCGATCTTATTGGCCACCGTAATAACCTGGTTCACCGGATCGTCATTGCCAAAATATTTTTTTGCCATCCGCTCTGTCAATACCGCCGTATTCGGCTCTGCAATCTCTGGTTTCCTATTCCCTTTCAGTAGGGGGAAATTGAAAATATCAAAGTAATCAGGTTCCGTAAAAGCAATGCCATCGGTTTCTTTAAACTTCTTTATTTCGCCCTTATGGTTAACGGTGACCAGTTCGCTTTTGAAAGTGGCAACACGCCCTGTTTTCTCCGCGAAAGTATAGTCGGTGCGGAATGCTTTGCCAAATGGAGATGGCACACTGGCAGAATAAGTAATATCATCGCGGTGCTGCTCCGTCACCACCCTGTAGATCCTGTTGGAATTGGAATGAAAATCATCAAACTTAAGATGATAGCTGACCAGCACAAAGATCACGATGCCGCATGCCATGCTTAAAGCAAGCCCCATAATATTAATAAAGGCATACGATTTATGTTTGACCAGGTTTCTCCAGGCGATCCTGAAATTACTTTTAAACATTTGACTTTTTTTGAAGATGAATACCCTGCCTGCAAAACCAATCGGATGCCAGTTAAGCACCTCATTGCCAATCAATAGTTTACCTTATAATAACCGGCATGGATTGTCCGCTTACGATACAACCGGTGTCCAGTTTTGCGCAGTTGGTACAACCTCTGTTGTAAAGATTCCCGGACTTTTTTATATTAGCAGTATGAACCGTTTTAAAGATTTTGTGGAATGGAATGCCTTTGGAGTTTGTTCGGCCATTGGCGACCGGATGGGGATTGCCACCAGCAAGATCCGGCAATACTTTATCTATACTTCCCTGCTCACTATGGGATCACCTATTATTATTTATATGGTGCTGGCTTTCTGGCGTAACCTGCGTAAGTATGTAACGGCGGCGAAAAGAAATCCCTGGTATTACCTGTAGCCGCTTATATAAGCTCCTTCACTTTTGCAATCACTGTATCCACTTCTTTTTTTGTATTGTGCTTGGAAAACGAAAAACGTACCGTTACCAGGTTAGGATTGTTGTTGATGGCTCTTATTACGTGACTGCCCACATCAGCCCCACTGCTGCAGGCACTGCCGCCGGAAACACAAACATTATTGATATCGAGATTGAACAGGATCATTTCTGATTTCTCTGTTTTCGGGAATGCAACACTTAATACTGTATATAAAGAACGCCCTTCCTGATCACCATTGAATTGCACGCCAGGTATATGCTGCTTCAATTGCTCCATCATATACATTTTCAGCGAATGGATATAGGCGCTGTCTTTTTCAAACCCGGCCATTGCCAGTTCCAGTGCTTTGGCAAAACCCACAATGCCATACAGGTTCTCTGTTCCTGCACGCATATTCCTTTCCTGGCCGCCTCCGAAAATGAAGGGTTTTATCTTTATGTTATCGTTGATATAGAGAATGCCTACGCCTTTTGGTCCATGAAATTTATGACCGGCACCGGAAATAAAATGCACCGGCGTTTTACGGAGGTCAAGCGGGTAATGCCCCACTGTTTGTACACAATCTGAATGGAAAATGGCATTGTATTTTTTACAAAGCTCACCAACCGCATCAATATCCAGCAGGTTGCCGACCTCGTTGTTGGCATGCATTAATGTTACCAGGCAACGCACTCCTTCATGTGATGCTAATTGTTCTTCGAGATCTTCCAGGTCTACATGACCGTTAGGCAGCAATTTCACAAAACTGCTGGTTACTTCATCTCCACAATCATAATGCTCCACCGTATGCAACACCGCATGGTGCTCGATCGGGGAAGTGATGATATGGGTGCAGCCCAGGTCCCGTATGGCAGAAAGGATCGCCGTGTTATTGCTTTCTGTGCCTCCGCTGGTAAAGAATATTTCTCCCGGGTGCGCATTCAGCAATTTAGCTACCGATTTTCGCGCCGATTCAATAGCCAGCCTGGTTTCGCGGCCATAGGAATAAATGGAAGATGGATTGCCAAAATGCGTGGTCATATAAGGCAACATGGTATCCAGCACTTCCTTATCAAGAGCTGTGGTAGCGGCATTATCGAAATATATACGGTCCATACTGAAGAGACTGCGCCCGCCGCGGCGGGCTGTTTAAAGAATTCGCAAAGATAAGCAATTCATAACGCCCAAACGGGTGAAAAAATTCCCCGAAAAAGGTGATTACTTAGTATAAAATGAGCAAGATCCCGGCACTTATTCTTTCCCGTTCGTGATAAAAAAAGTAAATTCAATTCTCATTTCTTTTTATGATCCACAATACAACTGATTGCCCCAACGGCAATAACAGCCGTCGTAGCTTTCTGAAGAAATCTACGGCCGTGGCTGCCCTGAGTATAGCATCCCCCGCTTTAGTTTCAGCGGCCGGGCAGGATGAAAAAATTGCGGCCCTGTTTGAAAAGATCCCCCTGCAGATTGAAGTGAACGGCATCACTCATCAATTGCAGGTGGAACCAAGAGTTACCCTGCTCGATTTCCTGCGTGAACAACTTGGGCTTACCGGCACCAAAAAAGGCTGTGATCATGGGCAATGCGGTGCCTGCACCGTTCATGTTGAGGGTAAGCGCGTCAACTCCTGCCTCACCCTTGCCGTAATGAATGACAACAAAAAAATCACTACAATAGAGGGACTTGCCAAAGGCGATCAATTGCATCCCATGCAGGAATCCTTTATCAGGCATGATGGGTTCCAATGTGGTTATTGCACGCCCGGTCAGATCATGTCGGCCATTGCCTGCATTCGCGAAGGGCATGCCAACAGTGAGGATGAGATCAGGGAATTCATGAGTGGTAATATCTGCCGTTGCGGCGCTTATCCCAATATTGTAGATGCTATCATGGATGTTAAAAAAGGAGGGCAAGCGATATGATCAATTTTGAATACAGCCGCGTCTCTTCTGTAAAAGCAGCAATCGATACATTGGTGAAAAATCCCAGTGCAGGTTTTATTGCCGGCGGCACTAACCTGATCGACCTGATGAAAAAAGGTGTGATGTCGCCCACCCGCCTGATTGATATCAATAACCTTCCATTGAAGCAAGTGGAAGAAACAGCAAAAGGATTATCCATTGGTGCGCTTGCGATCAACAGTGAAGTAGCCGGCAATCCATTAGTGCAGGAAAAATATCCATTGCTTGCAATGGCTTTCAAAGCCGGTGCTTCTGCACAGTTGCGGAATATGGCCACAGTTGGCGGCAACATGATGCAAAGAACACGCTGTGGTTATTTCTATGATACGGCCATGCCCTGCAATAAAAGGCAACCGGGATCAGGATGCGGAGCTATCGGAGGTTACAACCGTATGCATGCCATCTTTGGTACAAGCTCCCAATGTATTGCCGTGCATCCAAGTGATATGTGTGTTGCACTGGCAGCTTTGGATACTACCGTGCAGGTAGCCGGGCCAAAAGGTGAACGCAAAATTTTATTCACCGATTTTCATCGCCTGCCGGGCATCACACCCGAAAAAGATAATACACTGCAGAAAGGAGAATTGATAACCGGCATTACCATTCCTGCCAATCCTTATACTAAAAACGTTTATTACTTAAAGATCCGTGACCGCGCTTCTTATGCTTTTGCACTGGTGTCAGTAGCTGCTGCATTGGAGCTCGATGGTGATACGGTCCGTTCAGCCCGGCTTGCAATGGGTGGTGTGGCGCATAAACCCTGGCGGCTTTCAGCAGCAGAAAAATTTCTTGCAGGTAAAAAAGCAACGGCAGAAAATTTCAAACAGGCTGCAACGCTTTCCATGCAGGGAGCTAAATCTTTTGGACAAAATGATTTTAAACTGAAGATGACACCCATAGCCATTATTGAAGCATTGACAAAAGCTGTAAACGTGTAGCTGTTTGCAAAACCTATTTACTATCGAAACAATTCAATATAATGAACACACTTTTTTTCGATACAGAACACTCCCCCGCTCCTGCCGATCGTGTTGATGGAAAAGATAAAGTGACGGGTGCTGCAAAATATGCAGCAGAGCATAAAATACCGGGTATGGTATATGGCGTGCTCGTGGGCAGCACTATTGCCAAAGGCACTATCACCAGTCTTAACACCAAAGCTGCAGAGAATGCTCCGGGTGTATTGACAGTATTGTCGCATCTCAATTCGCCGGAAGTGCCCGGCTTTGCGCCTGTTGATAAGAAGGCCAATCCGCGTGCACAGGAATGGCAGGGACTGAAAGTGTTTTACGACAATAAGGTTTATTCCAATGGTCAACCTATTGCTCTTGTAGTAGCCGATACATTTGAACGGGCTGTGTATGCAGCTTCCCTCGTGAAAGCACAATATGCAAAAGCGGCAGCAGAAACGGATTTTGAAAAAAATCTCGGCAAAGCCCGCGGCCCGCGCGGTGATAATAACCCACAGGTGTATAAAAGAGGGGAAGCTGGTGCTTATAAAAAAGCACCGGTATCCATCGAAGAAGAATACATTTTACCTATAGAAACACATAACCCGATGGAGATGCATGCCATCACTGCCCATTGGGAAGCACCGGATAAAATAACGGTGTATGATAAAACACAAGGGCCAAAAGATACGCAGGGCGACCTGATGCAACTTTTCCAATTGCCTGAAAAAAATGTGAAGGTGATCGCTGAATATGTTGGTGGAGGTTTTGGTAGTGCTTTGCGCACCTGGCCACATGAAGTAGCTGCTGTGCTGGCGGCTAAAAAAGTAAACCGCCCGGTAAAGCTGATGCTGAGCCGCGACCAGATGTTTACCATGGTGGGTTACCGCCCCTGCGCTTACCAGAAGATCGGGATCGGCGCTACGGCAGATGGAAAGCTGACAGGCATCACACATATCGCCATTGCACAAACTTCTTCTTATGAAAACTTCACTGAAGGGATTGTCAATGCAACCAAGTTTCTTTACGATTGTCCGAATGTAAATACCAGCTATCAATTGGTGCCGCTTGATGTAAGTACGCCTATCTGGATGCGCGGTCCTGGTGAAGCTACCGGTTGTTTTGCTTTTGAATGCGCACTCGATGAACTGGCGTATAAACTGAATATAGATCCTGTAGAATTAAGAATACGAAATTATGCAGAAACAGATCCTGAACGAAAGCTTCCCTGGTCAAGCAAGTACCTGAAAGAATGTTACCAGCTTGGCATGGATAAAATAGGTTGGGCAAAACGTAATCCGGCTCCACGTTCCATGCAGGAAGACGGATGGCTGGTTGGATATGGAATGGGCAGTGGTGTATTCAGCGCCATGCGCTGGGTAGCAACTGTAAGAGGCGTATTAAAAAATGATGGCACTTTATTGCTGCAAAGTGCAGTAAGTGATATGGGACCCGGCACGGCTACTGCCATGGTGCAGATCGCTTCGCAGGCAATGGACCTTCCTCCTGAAAAAATAAAATTTGAGCTGGGTAGTTCTTCCCTGCCTCCTGGCCCTACACAAGGTGGCTCAGCCACTACTTCCACACTCGGTGCTGCAGTGCATGATGTTTGCATGGCATTGAAAGAAAAATTGAAAGAGCTGATGTTAAAGTCAGGCCATGATGCCAAAGTGCATCCTGAAGCCGGTAATATCGCTTTTGAAAAAGGACAGATCTTCCTGAAGAATGATGCAGCCAACCGCCGCAACTATGAAGAGCTGCTAAAGAGCAATCAATTAAATGATCTTGATATCACTAAAGATTCCAGGGGCGGTGAAGAGCAACGAAAGTATTCCATGTATTCTTTTTCCGTGCACTTCACTAAAGTGTGGGTACATCCGCTTACCGGTGTGGTTAAAGTAAAAGAAGTGGTTACCACCGGCGATGCCGGCAAGATCATCAGCGAAAAAACTGCGCGCAGCCAAATGATCGGCGGCGTGGTTGGAGGGAT
>CBHEUU010000065.1:0-12210 GCA_965990355.1 uncultured Chitinophagaceae bacterium | reverse complement strand
AGACGGGAACCTGTCTTTGGAGATAGTTTTTTCCGCGCTCATTACAGTTGTTTGGTTGGTTGGGGTTTCAGTAACAAAATATTGATTTTATCAATTCAGGGTCCCCTTTTTGATGGATATTTCTAAAAAATGCTTTTTAGAGATTCCTTGTGGATTTATGGCGGATAATGTATTTTTGCTGCCCTTTATAAATTATAGCTCTATAAAGGATAATGGAGACTTGTCCGAGTGGTTGAAGGAGCACGCCTGGAAAGTGTGTATACGGGAAACCGTATCAAGGGTTCGAATCCCTTAGTCTCCGCCTTCGCCCGCCGTAGCTTTAGCGTAGGCGGGTTCTTCTTTTATAGTACATCCTGTTCCGCGGGCGGGCGAAGGCGGACGCAGTCCGCCGAAGCCCGCGTCTTTATCTTTTATATGGGGTTGACTTGCCAAAGTTCAACTTACTCTGATAAAAAAGCAGTCCCCACTAAAAATCTTGGATGATTTTCTGCAATGCTTACCGCTAAAACACCGGTAACCGTATTATCTATCGCCGTATTTTTATCGTATGTATTACGTCTATATTTTGAAATGCAGCAACGGGGAATTTTATAAGGGTTGTACATCTGACCTCAAAGCCAGGTACGCGAGGCATGTCAATGGTGATGTTCCGGCTACAGCCAATTAGCTGCCTGTAGAACTGGTCTTTTATTGTGCTTTTAAGGATAAATACAAAGCATTTGAGTTTGAGAAGTATTTAAAATCGGGATCAGGTAGGGCATTCATGCAAAAAAGGTTGATTTAAGCGGAAGTCACTACTCTTTACTATTTCCAGGAACATCAGTATTTATAAGAAGTGTTCGATTGGGATTCCTCCCAGTCCGCTTCAACCCCGCTGGAAGGGATGATTGATAAATCATCCCTTTTCTTATAAATAAACCAGTTCCTGGAGTAAATAGTCAAACACTAAGTTGCTGGGCCAGCCCAATCAGCAACCCATCCGCCGCACGAACGTAACAAAGCCGGTAAGAATCTTGATACTGAACCACTTCACCAACCAACTGGGCACCATGTTTTTCTTTAAGCCTTATTACCATCTCATCAACGTCTTCAACGGCAAACATTGCGCGCAGGTAGCCCAGCGCATTTACCGGGGCTGCGCGATGATCTGAAACAACGGCTGGTCTGATAAATTGAGATAGCTCCAATCGACTGTGGCCATCGGGAGTGACCAACATGGCAATTTCCACGCTTTGATCGCCAAGGCCGGTAACACGACCCGCCCATTCACCTTCTATCATAGCCCTGCCTTCAAGCTTCAGGCCGATCTCCTGGAAAAATGTAATGGCCTTATCCAGAGATTCAACAACTATCCCCACATTGTCCATCCTTAATAATTTGTTTTGTGCCATAAGTCTTTATTTCATTAAAGGTAACAGTATCCTTAAAATTTATGTTTTATTAATCAGCTGTTGAAAGGTGATTTAGATCGAAGCCACTATTATTCTCCCAGGAGTTATTTGGATGTTTAGAAATTTTATTTACCTTAGTGTCTAAGATACTTACTAAATAAGATATAGAATGACTAGCGAAGACATCAAACGGGTAAGACATTTGAGCCAGCAATATGCATATACCTCCATTCAGATGCACGAAGCCATTGGCCAGAAAGCAGGACTTTCAGGAACTGATCATAAATACCTGGGATTTCTGATAAGAGACGGAGAAATGACAGCAGGTGAGCTTGCTAACTTAACTGGCTTGACCACAGGGGCAGTTACAGGTTTGATAGACAGGTTTGAAAAGAAAAAACTGGTAAAAAGACAATTCGCTGAAGGCGACAGGCGGAAGGTGCTCATTGTGCCAAATACTAAAAAAATAATGTCGCTTTTTGAGCCGCTTTATAAAGAATACCGGAACAAAACAGAAAAACTGATTGCTTCATTCTCAATCCAGGAAATCAAAGTCATTGAAACTTATTTCTCAAAAGCGATTGAAATAATGGATGAAACAACAGTTATAACAAATAAGCGTAAAAAATAAAACTATGAGTTCCTGCATACTTAGTTTCCAGGAAATCGATAAAACGAAACTTGCAATTGCCGGTGGTAAAGGTGCAAACCTTGGAGAACTTTCCAGGATTGAAGGAATACGCGTACCTGATGGTTTTTGTATTTCCACTGAAGTCTTTAAAAGAATTATTGGTAAAACTCCGGTGATTAACAGGTTACTTGATCAGTTAGCAATTTTGAAACCGGATGACAGGGATAAAATCGGTGAACTTAGCAATGAGATCCGCAAGTTTATTGAAAGAATAGTCATCCCTGGAGACATTCGTGAAGAGATCATCCGTCATCTTTCAAAGCTTGGAGAAAATAATGCCTATGCAGTACGGTCAAGCGCGACTGCAGAAGATCTGCCGACTGCCTCCTTTGCAGGCCAGCAGGATACATACCTGAACATTATCGGAAAAGAGGCTATCCTAAAGCATATCAGCAAATGCTGGGCGTCTCTGTTTACAGACCGTGCAATAATCTACCGGATGCAAAATGGTTTCGATCACTATAAAGTGCAGCTGGCTGTGGTTGTTCAGCAAATGGTCTTTCCGCAGGCAGCAGGAATTTTGTTTACTGCCGATCCGGTTACTGCTAACAGGAAGGTGCTGTCTATTGATGCAGGCTTCGGGCTTGGTGAAGCGCTGGTCGCCGGTCTGGTGAATGCTGATGTTTATAAAGTGAATAATGGTAAGATCACCGATAAGAAGATATCCACTAAGAAGCTGGCTATTTATGCAGTAAAGGGCGGCGGCACGAAAGAACAGCAGGTTGAACCCGGGCAACAGAACAAACCAGCACTGACAGATGAACAGATCTTACAGCTTGAACGAATTGGCAGAAAGATCGAAGAGCATTTCGGCTGTCCCCAGGATATCGAATGGTGCCTGGTTGATGATACATTTTATATTGTCCAGAGCCGGCCAATCACCACTTTATTCCCCGTTCCTGTTGCGAATGACCAGGAAAATCATGTTTATATATCTGTAGGCCATCAACAAATGATGACTGATGCCATAAAACCATTGGGGATCTCTTTATGGCAGTTAACAGCTGCTGCTCCCATGTTTAAGGCTGGTGGAAGGCTGTTTGTTGATGTCACGCATATCCTGTCTTCCCCTGTCAGCAGAAAATCATTAATGGATATGCTGGGAAAATTGGACCCGCTCATAAAAGATGCACTCTTAACCATCATAGAACGTGGGGATTTTATTAAATCGCTTCCAGATGATGAAAAGGAACAGAACCCGGGTCAACGAAGTAAGGTCTTCTCGGTTGCTGGTTCCCGTACACAGCTCGAAAATGATCCTGCAATTGTTACTGGCCTGATCAGGCAAAGTCAAACATTGGTAGAAGAACTAAAACAAAATATTCAAACGAAGTCAGGTACGGATGTAATTGATTTTATCCTGGAAGATATCCAGCAATTAAAGAAGAGCTTATTTGATCCGCAAAGCATAATTGCGATAAGGGGTGTTATAGATGCTTCGTTATGGATCAATGAAAAAATAGAAGAGTGGTTAGGTGAAAAAAACGTGGCAGATACGCTCTCCCAATCTGTATCAAACAATATTACTTCGGAAATGGGTTTGGCACTATTGGATGTTGCAGATGTGATCCGTCCTTATCCGGAAGTAATTGAGTATTTACAACAAGTAAAGAATGACAACTTTTTGGATGAGCTGGTTAAGTTCGATGGTGGGCAGGAAACCCGTGATGCGATCCATGTTTATCTTAATAAGTATGGAATGCGATGTGCTGGAGAGATCGATATTACCAGGCCACGTTGGAGTGAAAAACCCATCACACTTGTTCCTGTCATTCTTAGTAATATCAGAAACTTTGAACCTGGTGCCAGCGCCCGCAAATTTGAGGAAGGACGGCAGGAAGCTTTTAAGAAAGAACAGGAGTTATTGGCAAGATTGAAACAATTGCCGGATGGTGAACAAAAGGCCGGGGAATTGAAACAAATGATCAGCCTGGTCCGGAATTTCGCTGGTTATCGTGAATACCCCAAGTACAGCATGGTTAATCACTATTTCATTTGTAAACAGGCTTTACTGAAAGAAGCTGTGCAACTTGTGCAGGCCAATGTCATTCATGAAAAGGAAGATATTTACTATCTCAGTTTTGAAGAGCTTCGCGAAGTCATACGCACGAATAAACTGGATTACCAAATTATCAGCAAACGGAAAGAAGAATACGCATTATTTGAAAAGCTGACTCCCCCACGTGTTATTACTTCTGATGGCGAAGTCATTACAGGTGCATATAAGCGGGAAAATATTCCAGCCGGAGCCATCATTGGACTGCCTGTTTCTTCCGGAGTTATAGAAGGGCGCGCACGCGTCATCTTAAGCATGGAAGATGCTGACATGGAAGATGGCGATATTTTAGTTACCGCCTTTACTGATCCGAGCTGGACACCATTGTTTGTATCAATAAAAGGCCTGGTTACCGAAGTTGGCGGACTGATGACCCATGGAGCAGTTATCGCGCGTGAATATGGCTTACCAGCCGTTGTTGGTGTGGAGAATGCTACCAGGCTGATCAAAGATGGGCAACGGATCCGTGTGCACGGAACAGAAGGTTACATTGAGATGCTGTAATAAGACCAACAGATGAAAAGTAAAACAGCTTAGAATGGGAAAAAGTATTTATTTTGTAGGACATATAAACAAAATAAATGCTCTCAGACTTATCAAGAGATTTGAAACCTATCGCAAACACTACTATGGCAGATGTAGTAGAGGTGCGTTTGCGCGAATATTTAAAGAAGAAATCATTCTTACCCGGTGACCCTTTACCAAAAGAGCAGGAACTTGCTGAAGCTTTAGGCATCAGCCGCAATGTACTTCGTGAGGCGTTGAGCCGATTGAAAATGCTTGGAATGATCGAGTCCAAAAAGAAGAGGGGAATGATTTTGGCCAAGCCCGATATTTTAGGTGCTTTTGAAAAAGTGCTGGACCCGCTGATTATCGATAAAGACACACTGCAGGACATTTTCGAATTAAGATTGGTTTTGGAAATGGGGTTAGCCGACTTATTATACATACGCAAAACCGATCAAGCCATTAAAGAGCTGGAAAAGATTGCAAAAGAAGAAGAAACTGATGCAAGTTTCAGGGTGCAAAATGAGATCGCTTTTCATGGAAAACTTTATGAAATGACGGGGAATGATACGCTGAAAAGATTTCAGATCATGCTACTTCCCATATTTGCCTATGTTATAACCCAGGAGAAAAAACCGATCAGGGGAAAAGTGTCTCATAAAGACCTGGTTAAGATCCTGAAGAACGGTACAAAAGAGGATTTCAAGAAAGGCATGCTCGCGCATTTACAACCACATTTCGACAGGCTGCAGGACAAGAATATTTAACTACCCCCGGAAGGAGCAAAAATTTTTTAGGTAGTGTGAAAAAATTATGTATACATTTGTTATGTAGTACATAACTACTATAAGACTAAAAAACGATTGCTATATGAAAATTGGGTTCTGGCTATTGATCGTTCTTGCCTTCTTCCATCAAGCGAACGGCCAAAATGTCCGCACTATTAAAGGAGTTGTTACTGACTCCGCAAATGCTCCTCTCGAACAGGTAACCGTAACACTAAAAAATACCGGCACAGGTACTTCTACCAATGAACGGGGTAGGTATTCGATCAACGTTACCCAGCCCGGCGGGGTACTTGTTTTTTCAAGAGTTGGTTATCAATCACAGGAAATAACAATAGGTGAGAAGACTGAAATTAATCTCTCCCTGAACAGCGTTTCCACTTCGATGGGTGATGTAGTGGTGATCGGTTATCTCCAGCAATCAACAAAAAAGAACACCGCCGCTGTTTCAAAGCTTAATATTGACGAGCTGAAAAACAATCCCAATCCAAACCCGGTTCAGGCTTTGCAGGGTAAGGTAGCCGGTGTCAGTGTGCCTGTTTCACAAGGGCAGCCTGGTATTGGTGCAGTGAATATTATTATCCGTGGCGGAACCCAGCCGAATGTTTATGGTTCCGGTCTTGGAACGAATGGCGGTGCTGCTGTTGGTTCTTCAGACGGCAGCAATCCCCTTGTTGTAATAGATGGTGTTTTCCGTTCCCTGAATGATATCAATCCTGATGATATTGAATCTTTTCAGGTAATGAAAGATGCTGCGTCCACTGCTATTTATGGAGCAAGAGGCGCGAATGGTGTTATTGTTATCAAAACAAAAAAAGGAAAGCTGAACACTAAAATGACGGTTGCCCTTAATCACAGGACCACGTGGGAAACCCAGGCAAGGGAGTATGATTATTTAAATGCCGAAGAATACCTGAAACTGGCACGCATAACAGTAGCCAACACAGCCGATCCAATTGATAAAAACAATCTGTTGTACAATGCAGGCTTTTCTGCTGGAACAAGAGTATTTACAAAAAAAGGCGATTTTGGCAAAAGCACTTACCTGACTGCTTTGTATGACAACATACTCCAGGTAGAAGGCCAGGGTTATATTGATAATCTTTTATCAAGAGGCTGGCGGGTTATGGATGATCCTATTAATCCGGGTACCAAGCTTCTTTATGCGGATAATCATTACCAGGACATGCTTTGGAACACAGGTGTTAGCCAGAATGACAATCTTACATTAAGCGGAGGAACTGACCGGGCTGATTATAACTTCTCTATGGGATATACCAATCAAAAAGGAATATTGGTTGGAACAAAATATAAGAGATACAATGCCCTGGGAAATTTTGGTTTTCGTGCCTCCAATAATCTGAGGCTTGATTTTATGATCAATTACCAGAACGTAATGCCCAATTATGTCGACAACTATCAGAACGATTTGGTAAGAGCTATTCGTATCACTCCATTGATCAGAACATTCAAAGATGATGGCAATGCCGCACTTGGAGAATTGTGGACTGTACGGAACAGGTTTCATACACTCCAGTATGATGATATGCGGACCAAAACAGAAAGAATTGTTACGAGGGTAAGCGCCGACCTGACCATTATTAAAGGATTACACTATAAACCGTCGCTTTCTTATTTTATGAACGATTATACGGAGCTGATGATGAGAAAAGCAACACCTCCGGACGAAATTCAACCTGCACAGCAAAGATGGAAAGATGACTATACGAACAGCTCCCGGCAGCTAATGATTGACCAGGCATTGCAGTACGATTTCAGTATTGCATCTGATCACCACTTTACAGCTCTTGCAGGTACCAATTTCACAAAGAATACCAACCATGTTACAGACATGGGTTCTCAAAGAGCGTCCAATGATTATATCTATACCATTAATGAACCGACTACCACTGTAATAAACGGATCTGTATTCAGCAATGTGGTTGACTTTGCTACAAGCCTTGGAGAAGACAGGTCTGCCAGCTTATTCGGGCAACTTCAATATGATTACAAATTAAAGTACCTGTTGGGTGGCTCGCTGCGTTATGACGGATTTTCCAATTTCGCACCGGAGAATAAGTATGCTTATTTTTCATCTGTTTCGGGCGGATGGAACATAGACAGGGAAAGCTTCTGGAAGAGCCGCATTGTAAATGCACTTAAACTGCGGGGAAGCTGGGGTAGCACAGGATTAAGCGGCTTAAGCATTACAGATACCTACGGAAATTATTCCGCTGCAAACTATGCGATGTCATCAGGGATCTTACGTGCAAATCTTTCGAATCCAAATTTGAAATGGGAATCAACTATAACTACAGACCTTGCTATTGATGCGTCCTTTTTACAAAGCCGTATCAACCTTACAGTTGAGTATTACAGCAAACTAACTAAAGACAGGATTACTGCGAAACCCCTGCCCTCTGAAGCGCCATTTACTTCAATTACCTATAACAATGGTGCCTTGCGCAACAGGGGTGTGGAAGTGGAACTGGGTGCAGCTGTCATAAAATCAAAATCATTTAACTGGGATCTGAACTTCTCATTTGCTTTCAACAGGACCATTATTACAGATTTGCCGGACAATGGACGTGAGAAGAACAGGCAAGGTGGTGGAATTATTTATGATGCAGCGCAAAAGAAGGAAGTAGAAGCAGGCGGGCTTGCTGAAGGTGAAAGGCCATACGCCATCTATGCATACAGGGTTTTAGGAGTATTTGCTACTGATGCTGAAGCTGCAGAATGGAATTCACGGATTAAAGACAACCTGGCTTCGCCACAAGGCATTATTGTTGGTAAACATGGCGGCGATTTTATCTTCGATGACGTGAACAACGATGGTGTTATTGATACAAAAGACCAGGTGTTTATGGGTTACAGAAACCCTGATATAATAGGTGGTATACAGAACACATTCAGCTATAAAGGATTTTCATTGCGTGTGAATGCTGATTTTGCCATTGGACATCTCATCAGCAACGGTGCTTTGGCCCGTTCGTTAGGTCAGGGGCGTGCATTTAATGAAGGAGCTCCTTCGGAGGCGCTGGGTTCTGATATCTGGAAGAACCAGGGAGACGAAGGAAAAAAATATGCCCGTTTCTCTTTCGCGGATTATGACTTCGGTCAACGCAATTATTTACGGAATGCACCGCTTGGAAATAACAGCAGCTACAACTCTGATGTTTCTGTGATGTATGAAAAGGGTGATTTTATTGCACTGCGCGAAATAACATTGAGCTACGATTTTCCTGCCAGGATCACCAAGAAATTCAGGTCAACCGGCCTGAATGTGTTTGCCAGTGTATACAATGTTGGCTTTCTCACGAAGTACAGCGGATTGAATCCTGAAATCTATTCAGGTTTTGATCCTGGTGGTTATCCACGCCCCCGCCAGTTTTCTTTAGGTGCCAATGTCAGATTTTAATTATTCAAACAGACAAGCTTAAACTAAGCCATATGAAACGTTTTCTCTTAACGATTCCGGTTATAGTCCTCATTGCAATAGTTTTTTCCGGATGTAAAAAGATCCTGGAAGTAGACCCACAGTCAAGGATAACCGGGGAAGTCTTTTTTCATAACGAAGGTGATTTTGAACCCAATCTTGTAGGTATTTACACGGTTATGCGCAGCCTGGCCAATAATGTTACTTATGGAACAGAACGCAGTGAAGAACTGGTATCTGCGTTGAACTCCCGCTTCACCGTTGCTTGGTCGCATACGCTTTCTCCTTCATCTGGTGCTATTAACTATGCCGAATGGTACAGAGGAATCGGACATTGCAATTTGTTATTGCTGAAGATCAACGATTTTTCTTTTAGCTCAAACCCGGATCTGAAGAAAAAAATTGTTGGAGAAGCATATTGTCTCCGGGCTTTTTTCTTTTATCATTTATTACGCGTAATTGGTGATGCTCCTTTGATGCTGGATGCAGTTGTAGATGACAATGTACCTCTGTTGCCAAGATCAAAAGCTGAAGATGTAATGAAGCAGATCAAAGCTGATTTGAATGCGGCTATCGATCAATTTACTTCCATGAGTCAGTTCAGCAAATCTGTGTATCCATCCAAATACAGGTTTTCTTATGGCTCGGCGCAGGCAATAAAAGCAGATGCGTGTTTATGGAGTGCAAAAGTATTAGGTGGTGGAAATGCTGATTTCCAGGAAGCGGTTAACGCCCTGAATGAAGTTACGCAAACCGGCTTATCACTTAATTCCGATTTTAAGAATGTAACCGGGATAAGGGCTTCAAGTAATAGTGAAGTGCTGCTGGCCGCTTATTACCAGAGAGATGAGACAGGCGGCAATTATGGCGTAAATGCTTTGCCTTATTTGCCGGGGATAACAGGCGCTACTAACCTTGATCAGATCCCTTATTGCCTTTCTTCCGGCAACGGACAGGGAGCTTACCAGATCAGCCCACTTTCAAAATCCCTTTTTACAAATACTGCGGATAAAAGGATCCCGGGAACATGGGTGGTTGAGATGCAACCATCAGGACCAAAGGTTTCATGGATCACAAAATATCCGGGTACCAAGTACACTGATGACCGTGTGTCGGATAATGATATTATTATGTACAGGCTGGCTGATGTGCTTTTGATGAGGGCTGAAGCTTATGCCGGACTCAATGATGTTACCAATGCAAAAAAGGATTTAGATGCTGTACGGCAAAGAGCGGGCATTGGCGACTATTCAGGAGCGCTTGATAAGCCCAGTATCGAAAAAGAATTGCTGAATGAACGTGGCCGCGAGTTCTTCTTTGAAAATAAACGTTGGTTTGATCTTGTACGTTTTCATAAAGGAGGAACGGTTAACGTATATCAATATGTTCCCAATCTCAGCGGAAAAACCACCCCGTTATTCTGGCCATTGAATACAACAGTAATGGCTAATAACCCGAATATTCAACAAACAGAAGGATACTAAAACGAACCCTGAGTTATGAGAAATTCAAAATTCATTATAAACATTGGCATCCTGGCTTTCCTGATAAATACAGTCGCCTGCCAAAAGAAAAATAAAGAAGAGATCTATCCGAGGGTGGAACCCCCAACTTCAGTACTTAGTTATGTTTTTAAAAAAGGAACGGAAGGCTATAGCTGTTTCAGGATACCAGCCCTGGTACAAACAAAGGCAGGCACTTTGCTTGCTTTTGCTGAAGGCAGAAAAAACGATTGCAGTGACGAAGGTGATATCGATTTGGTAATGAAAAGATCAACAGATGCAGGAAAAACCTGGAGTAAGCTGGCCGTTATTTGGAGCGATGCTGCGAACACATGCGGCAATCCGGCTCCTGTTGTTGATGAGACCACTGGGAAAATTTATCTGCTTGCATCATGGAATGATGGTGATGATGACATCGGCAAGATCAATGCAGGAACCAGTAAAAATACAAGGCGTGTATATGTAACATCTTCTTCTGATGACGGAGAAAAATGGGAAACGCTAAAAGAAATTACTTCTTCTGTGAAACTGCCAACCTGGGGCTGGTATGCAACCGGTCCCTGTCATGGAATACAATTAAAGACCGGCGCTTATAAAGACCGGTTGGTTATACCCTGTGATTATATGGATGTGGGTGCCGGCCGTCGGGGAAATTCACATGTCATTTATTCCGATGATGCAGGCACTTCCTGGAAATTAGGTGGCATTGTGCCACAGCATTCTGCCTTAAATCCAAACGAAAGTGCAGTAGCTGAATTAAGTGATGGCAAACTGATGCTGAATATGCGCGTAGGTGGTAATCAAAACCAAAGAATATACAGTACCAGCAGTGACGGTGGATTAACCTGGTCCGCGATAGAACAGGCACCACAATTGATTGATCCCGTTTGCCAGGGTAGCCTTACTTCGATGCAGCTCGATAATAGCCATGCTGTATTCTTTTCCAATGCAGCAAGCACTGCCCGGAAAAACATGACCATTAAAATGAGCACTGATAATGGCATTAACTGGACAAAGCAAAAAGTAGTTTTTAGTGGACCCTCCGGTTATTCTGATCTCCTTATGGTTTCAAAAGAAAAGGTCGCGATCTTATTTGAAGCAGGTGTGGGAGCTTATACCGATGGCATTGCGTTTAAAATTGTTCCGGTCTCTGATATAAAATAAACAATAGGATCAGTACAAATGAAAAGCTTTTTCAAAATATACGTGCCTTTTTTTTCCATTGCAGTCTTAACTGGCGGTATGGCAATGCAGTCCTGCCATTCGGCACACAAACTAAGTACGGCTTCTGTTGTAGACAGTTCAATCGTGTTTGAACCGAATACCGTGTATGCATCAACAAGAATACCTGCATTAGTTATAACACCAAAAGGAACACTGCTGGCTTTTTGCGAAGGAAGAATAGGGACAGCGAGTGATTGGGCTGATATGAACTTTATTGCGAGAAGAAGTACCGATGGTGGCAAAACATGGGAACCCATTCAAATCATTGATACCAAAAAAGGAGGACCTGCTGGTAATCCATCACCAATTGTCGATAGTAAAGGGAACATTCATTTGCTTTATCAGAAGGACTATGCAGAAGCTTTTTATACCTGGTCGGATGACGATGGATTAACCTGGAAACAATCTTCAGGCATCACTGATGTTTTCAACCAGTTTAAATCTGAATACAACTGGAAAGTATTGGCAACAGGGCCGGGGCATGGCATCCAGTTAAAAAACGGAAGATTGCTCGCAGCCGTGTGGCTGGCTAATTCGTCGAGGCTTTTGCCGAGACGCAGTCACGGGCCTTCCTGTGTAGCTACTATTTACAGTGATGACCTGGGAAAGACATGG